>NZ_JBHVUS010000002.1:0-129663 GCF_042884005.1 Kitasatospora sp. NPDC058162 | reverse complement strand
CCACCAAGTCTGCGCCCCTCCGGGGGGGCGCCGGCGCCGCCGCCTGTTTTGGCCCGCTCTCGCCGGAGGGGGTGGGTCCGGTGGGGGGCGCCCTCTCCCCACTCCTCGGGGTTTTACGGGATGGGTGTGGAAGTGGGGTGCGGGGTGGGGTGGTTGTGGTCGGGCCGGGGCTCGGTGAGGGGGTAGACCCAGGCGAGGAGGGCGAAGGGGAGGATCGTGCAGAGCGCGGCCTGCCCGTCCCTATGGCGGGGTTCAGGCGGCATCGGTGAGGTCGAGCTCGGCCCAAACGGTCTTGGCGTTGGGGTGGCGGGGGATGGTGCCCCAGCGGTCACTGAAGGCCTCGATGAGGATCAGGCCCCGCCCGGACTGGGAGTGGGGCGTGGGGGCGGCGGCGGGGAGGACGGGGAGCCTGTCGCCCCTGGGGTCGCTGATCTCGATGCGAAGGGTGGTGCCCCGGCGCGCGGTGGTGGTGAGGGAGAGGTGCAACTCGAACCCGCGCCCCGGAACGCGTCCGTGCAGGACGGCGTTGGTGGCCAGCTCCGCGATGATCAGGAGCGCGGAGTGGAAGGGGTCGGTGTGCGTGGAGTTCAGCCCCCAGCACGTGAGTTGACGCCTCGCGATGCGTCGGCACAGTCCGACGCCCTTGGGTGTGGCGGCGAGGAGGGCGGTGTGGCGACGGGGTCTGTCGAGGGGGTTTTCGGTCGTCATGGGAGAAAGCGTGGCGGGGCGGACGTACGCTGACCATGGGCCTGGCGAGCACGGAGAGTACTTGTACAGGTGCGGACAGCTTTTTGTTTGGAGTGGTCGCTGTGGGTGCACTTCGTAAGAGCGAGTCAGGCGAGGACATTCGAACGGAACTGCCGGAAGATCTGACGGAGGTCTCCGACTTCTTCCGCGCGATCGGCAAGCAGATCAAGCTCCTGCGGGAGCGCGCCGGTCTCACTCAAAGGCAGCTCGCGGAACGAGTCGGGTACACCGAGCAGTTGATCCGATCAGTGGAGCGTGGAGTGCGCACGCCGCAGCCGGAGTTGCTCATTGCGGTGGACAGGGAACTCAACGCAGGCGGCCTGTTGGCCGTTGCGGGAGACGACGTCATCAGCGCACGTGCCAAGGCTCGCGTTCGGCATCCAGCCTGGTTCCGGGACTATGTGAGCCTGGAAGACATTGCCATCGAACATCATGAGTTCACCACGCTCTTGATCCCGGGACTGCTTCAAACAGCGGCATACGCGCGGGCGATCCACGAGATGCGACAGCCAGCGCTGTCCGAGGAAGTGGTCGAGATGCGAGTGGCCGCACGGCTGACCCGACAGGAGATCCTGGCACGCTGGCCGAAGGCCATCTTCAGCTGGGTCATCGACGAGAGCGTGTTGATGCGACCTCTGGGCGGTCGAGACGTACTCAGGGAACAGCTGGAACGACTCCTGGAGGTCGGGAAGATGCGAGGCATGTCCGTTCAGATCATGCCGCTCGACCGAACCGAGCATGCCGGAATGGCAGGCGCGTTCATCCTGATCACGCCCAAGGGACAATCTCAGCATGGCTACATCGAAGCGCAGACGAGCAGTAGGCTGATCACTGATCCGGATGAGGTTCGGATCATGAACACGCGGTACGGCACCCTCAGGGCGCAGGCCTGCAGTCCCCAGGATTCCCTGGCCCTGATCGAGAAGAGGCTGGGAGAGCTATGACCATCGAGTTGACCTGGTTCAAGAGCAGCTACAGCAACAACGAGGGTGGCGCCTGCGTCGAGGTCGCGGAGACTCCCGGCACCGTCCACGTGCGTGACTCCAAGGACAAGAGCGGCCCCCAGCTGGCCTTCGAGCCGGCCGCGTGGCTGGCCTTCGTGAAGTACGCCGCCACCGCCGAGGTCTGACCCATCCAGGTGAAACACCGTAACCGCTCGGGCCGACACCTCCCGAGCTGCGGACGAACCACACCGCCACCCACCTAGCTTCGCGGCTGAGCGGGCCCGACCGAACGGGTTCGCGACTACCTCGAATCCAGGAGTAGCAGTGCGCATCGCCCACAAGGCCGTCGCGATCCTCGCGGCGGCCGTTTCCTTCTTCGGCATCACCGTCCTCAACTCCGGCACCGCCACGGCCGCCGTCCCGGTCACCGCTTCCCTCCAGGTCCAGAGCGACAACACCAACCTGGACGAGAACCTCGGCACCACCGTGCTGACCCGGGACCCCATCCTCACCTACCAGAACTGGACCCTCACCCCGCTCGGCGACGGCTCCTTCACCATCAAGGGCACCCACTACGGCAAGTGCATCGCGAGCAACGGCCTCGGGGCGAACGTCACCCAGAAGCCCTGCAACGCGAACGACCTCGCCCAACGGTGGTTCCTCGACCCGAGCTTGGACTTCACCGCCATCGCGAGCGCGAAGTACCTGGACACCGTCCTCCAGGCCAACGGCCTGGACCGGCCCGCCACCACGGAGTTGTCGCTCGGCACCACGAACCAGCAGTGGACCCCCTACCTGAAGTGACGCCCACTCAGGCACCGGCCCGCCGCTACCCAGCGGCGGGCCGGGCGCCGTGGCTCGGCCGGCTGGCTGTGCGGTGGAGATACGAGCGGCATTCACTGTCCAACTGCCGTGTCCATGGCTATCGTTGCGGACATGACGGGGGCAGTTGGGCTGTTGGTCGCTGGGCGCTATCGGCTGGTGGAACCGGTCGGGCAGGGCGGCATGGGCCGGGTGTGGCGGGGGCGTGACGAGACCCTGAACCGGGAGGTGGCGGTCAAGGAGGTGCTGCTCCCAGCGGGCCTGCCCCCGGCGGAGCGGAACGAGTTGATCGCACGTACCAAGCGCGAGGCACAGTCTGCGGCCCGGCTCCGCCATCCGGGGATCGTCACCGTGTACGACGTGGCCGAGCACGATGGTGCCCCGTGGATCGTCATGGAGTTCATCGCCGGGCCCTCGCTGGGCGCGCTCATCGCCCGAAACGGGCGCCTCGGCTGGCAGCAGGTCGCCGCGATCGGCGCGAACATGGTCGACGCACTGGCGCACGCGCACGCTGCTCGGGTGCTGCACCGGGACCTGAAGCCCGACAACATCCTGCTGCTGGCAGACCGTCCGGTGATCACCGATTTCGGCATCGCCCGGATGATGGACGCGACGACCGCTCTGACGAGCACGGGTCTGATCATCGGCACCCCTCAGTACATGTCGCCGGAACAGCTCGACGGCGAAGCCCTGACCCCGGCCACGGACCTGTGGTCCCTCGGCGTCACCCTCTACACCGCAGTGGAAGGGCACCTGCCCTTCGAGGGGGACACATTCACCGCCCTGTGCGTAGCCATCGCCACCCGGCCCCCACTACCACCACAGCGGGCCGGGGCCCTGAAGCCCATCCTCGACGGGCTGCTGGCCAAAGAGCCCGGGCGTCGCGCCGACGCGGCGCACCGCCTGGCGGAACTCGGCCACCCGCAGGGGCCACCCGGGCAAGCCGGCGCCATCCAGGCGCCTCCTGCCGGGTCGCCCGCGCCCGCCGCCCACCGTCTGCGCCCCGCGTCATTCCGGTCCTTCCAGAACCCGCCGGAACCGACTCCGCAAACAGTGCAGAGGAATTCCTTCAGCGCATCATGGCCCGACAGGGAGCGAGCGAAGGGCCTTGCAAGCTTCAACTTGTCATCTTTTGGCAACGTGATGCTCGCCTTGCTCATGCTGATCGGATTTGCCCTCTGGCTATTCGGATTAAATGCATCTGGTCAGCTGATGTGCACAAATGATCCGAATTGCGATCCAAATGTGTATTGGAATTCTGAGCGCCCCGCCCCCTTCGTGGCGGGGGCTCTTGTGCTGGCCATCCCGATCCTGATGGAAGCATGGGCGCACCGCAAGATGCGGCGCAACACCGTCGCCTGGACGCTGCGGGTCGAAACGCGGGAGATATTGACAGCTGGACGATGGGGGAACTACGCGATCCCAAAGGAGAGCATCCGGGCGGCCCGGATCGACAATATGACCGTGGTCATAGCTGATTATGGTTTCACCTTCAGAAGTGTCTACATTCAGCCGGCCCCAAATCTCCAGCCGTTCTACGGCAGTTGTCCGGTGGGACTTCCGGTCGCTGACCCCATGCCCGGGTCCAGATTCAGAGGCGGGGAGCACTGGAAGATCAAGCCGAAGGGCGACTGGATCCCGATCTGCATCCTCGGTCCCATGACACCCTCGCAAACACAGGAGCTCGAGGCCGCGCTCGCCCGGTTCACCCGCATCTGACCAAGCATGGCCTCGACGCCCTCCGGCGCCCACCCCCACGGATACGTCGCCGAGACCTCCACCGCCGTCCTCGTCCGCGACTCCAAGGACAAGGGTGGCCCCCACCTCAGCTTCACCCCCGCCGCCTGGGAGTCCTTCCTCACCCTCGCAACCGCCCCAGCTGCGCTTTCCCAGTGAAACGTCGGAACCACTTGGCCTACCCCCATCGAGTCGTCCACAAACGACCCACCTCACGCCCCTAGTTTCGCGGCCGGGCGAGCCCGCTCCGGGCTCGCCGACCCCTCGAACTAGGAGAAGCAGTGCGCATCACCCAGAAGGCCGTCGCCACCCTCCTGGCGGCCGCCTCCCTCACCGGCGGCGCCGTCCTGAACTGCGGAACGGCCAGCGCCGCCGTCCCGGTCACCGCTTCCCTCCAGGTCCAGAGCGACTTCAACAACCTGGACGAGTACCTCGGCGGCGAGGTCTGGACCCGCGACCCCAACCTCACCTACCAGGTCTGGACCCTCACCCCGCTCGGCAACGGCACCTTCACCATCAAGGGCACCCACTACGGCAAGTGCCTCGCTGCCGCCGGCCCCGGCAAGGCCGTCACCCAGCAGAACTGCGATGCGACCAACCTCGCCCAGCGGTGGATCGTCGAACCGAGCGTGGACGCCACGGCCATCGCCAGCGTGAAGTACCTGGACTACGTCCTCCAGGCCAACGGGCAGGACCAGCGGGTGACCACCGAGCTGTCGGTCGGTTCCCAGAACCAGCAGTGGACCGCCTACGAGAAGTAGCGCAGACCCGGCCCCGGCCAGCCGCGCCCACCGGCAGGCCGGCGCCGCAGCACCCGGCACCCCGGCACCCCGTCACCCGTCACCCCAGGGCCGGGTGGATCAGCCGCCCGTGGTGGATCAGCGAGGCCGCCTGCTTGAGGCGGCGCACGCGGACGCTGATCTCGTAGCCGCGGATGCCCTCGATGTGGGCGAGGCGGGTGCTCAGGTAGCGGTAGAAGTCGGGGGTGTCCTTGCAGAACACGACGGCCATGAGGTTGTGCCGGCCGCTGACGGCCCCCGCGAAGGCGACCTCGTCGTGCCGGCTGATCTCCTCGCCGATCCGGTGCAGCCGTGCGATGTCGACCTGGAGCCAGACGGTGGCGTTGAGTTCGTAGCCGAGGCGTTCGGGCAGGGTGTCGACGTCGAAGACGAGGGAGCCGGAGGACTCCAGGGCTTCCATCCGGCGGGCGACCCGGGGCTTGGACCAGCCGGTGACCTCGGCGAGGTGGGTGTGGGAGGCGCGGCCGTCCTCGGCGAGGGCCGCGAGGAGCGGGAGGTCCTCGTCGGTCGGGGTGAGCGGGGGCCCGACCGGGTCGGGGCGCTCGGCGGCGAGTTGCCGGACCTGCTCCTCGGTGAGGGAGCCCTCGCCGCCGGTCCAGCCGGCCGCGCGCTCGGGGCCGAAGGGGTGGAGGAGCAGGTCGACGCTCATGTCGAGGACGGAGGCGGCCTTGGGGAGCTGCCGCAGCAGCACGTCGTCGCGGCCGGTGCCGGCCGGTGAGCGGATGATGCAGTTGATCTCCGAACCGCCGGAGGCGATGCCGACGTAGGCGACGTCGGGCCGGCGGGCGAGGGAGTCGGCGAGCGGCCCCACGGCGTCGGGGCGGCAGCGCAGCCGGGCGATCCACTCGGCGTGGCCGTGCGCGGCCGGGGAGCTCAGGCCGACGACGCGCAGGACGCCGCTGCGGCGCAGGGCGGTGTAGCGACGGGCCACGGTCTGCTCGGACACCCCGATGACCTCGGCGAGGCGGCGGAAGGGGACCCGAGGGCCGTAGTGGAGTCCGTGGATGATTTTGCGGTCGAGGTCATCGGGCATGGCGGAATCATCACACGCTCACCGCCCGGAATGGATGTTTCCCAACGTCCCCCGGGATCGCCTGGGGATCCTGAACCCACCGGGGCGAAGCTGGTCCGCGATTCCGCACCCTCCGCAGCCGAAGGAAGACCTCCGTGAACTCCGCAACGATGCAAGGCCCCAGGACCGGACGGGGTGTCACCCTCGTCATGGCCTGCCTGGGCGTCTTCGTCGCCTACCTGCCCGTGACCACCGTGTCGGTGAGCCTGCCCGCGATCCAGCGGGCACTCGGCGCCTCGACCGCCCAACTGTCCTGGGTGTCGGACGCGTTCGTGCTGCCGATGGCCGCGCTGATCCTGACCACCGGCGTGGTCGGCGACGTCCACGGCCGCAAGCGGGTGTTCCAGGCGGGCATGGCGCTGTGCGCGATAGGCGCGGCGATCTCCCTGAACTCGGACTCCGTGCAGACGCTGTGGGCCGGACAGGCCGCCTCCGGGCTCGGCGCGGCGGCCCTCCTGCCCACCACGCTGGCGCTGATCAGCCACGCGGTGCCCGACCACCGGGAGCGCGGCAAGTTCATCGGGCTGTGGGCGATGTCCCTGCTGGCCTCGCTGGCCGTGGGCCCGCTGATCGCGGGCGTGCTGCTGGAGCACGTCGCCTGGCGCTGGATCTTCCTGCTGCCCGTCCCGGTGTCGCTGATCGTGCTGGGCATCGCCGCCTTCCTGCTGCCCGACTCGCGTGCCCCGCACGGCCGCCGGCTCGACTGGCCGGGCCAGATCAGCGCGGCCGTCGCCGTCACCGCCGTGGTCTACGGCGTCATCGAGGGCGGCGCCAACGGCTTCGGCGAGCCCGCCACGGTGGCCGCCCTGGTGCTGGGCGCGGTCGCGGCGGTCGTCTTCGTCGCCGTGGAGCGGCGCAGCACCAGCCCGATGATCGACCTCGCCCTGTTCCGCAGCCCGGCCTTCACCGCCACCTCGCTGGTCGCCATGATCAGCTTCCTGGGGCTGATCGGCTTCTTCTTCGTGCTCAGCCTGTACTTCGGCCTGGTGCAGCACCTGACCACCCTCCAGGCGGCCTTCCGGATGGTCATGGTGACGGGGGCCTCGCTGGCCGCCAGCCTGCCTGTCGGGCGCCTGATGCACCGGGTCTCCGCCCGGATCCTGATCACCGGCGGCCTGGTCGTCACGGCGGGCTCGCTGCTGTCGCTGACCGACCTCGACGCCCACACCTCCTTCGGCTCGATCGCCTGGCGGCTGCTGCTGCTCGGCCTCGGCCTCGGCGCCGTCCTCACCCCGATGACCGCCTCCGCCGTCTCCGCCGTGCCGCACCACCTGGCGGGCATGGCCGCGGCCGGCAACAACGCCTTCCGCCAGGTCGGCGGCGCCCTCGGCCCCGCCGTCCTCGGCGCCCTGCTCACCACCCGGGCCGTGGACGCCCTGCCCGGCCGACTGGCGGACGCCGGGGTGCCGGCGGGGGTCGGCGGCCACGTCGTCGACGTCGCCCGCGAACAGGGGCTCGGCGCCGTCGCCGGACTGAACCTCGGCCCCGCCACCGGCCAGGCCCTGACCGCCCTCAGCGGCTCCTTCCTGGACGGCCTGCGGCTCTGCCTGATCGTCGCGGCCTCGCTCGCCCTGCTCGCCGCCCTCGCCTGCGCCGTCCTGCTCCGGCCGGCTGCGGCGCCGACGCCGCGCGATGCCGCAGCCGCCGACAAGGAACTGGCTCGCACTCCCTGACGCCGCCCGCACCCCGCCCGCCACCGACACTGTCGGTGGCGGGTGTCAGGAAACGGCATTCTGGCTGATCAGCCCCGGCATCCCCGGCCTGTCGTGACACTTGGTCAGCACCGCCGCAGGGCCCTACAGTGCGCGGCATGAATCTCCGCACCAAAAAGACGCTGACCACCCTGCTCAGCGGCACGATCGTCTTCACCTGCTCGACCCTCTACCGCCTGTCCAGAGGCTGGCAACCCTTCACCCCGGTCTTCTTCGGCTTCGTGGCCTTGTTCCTGGCGACCACCTGGTACACGTGGTGGTGGTACGGCGACTCCCCCAAGGCGGTGGCCTTGCGGGCGACGGCGGAGGCCAAGAAGGCCGCCCGGCAGCAGTTGAGATGATCGCCCCGGCCCCAGCGGGGCCGGAACCACCGACGGGGAGGAACAACGACATGTACGAATCCGAGCAGGCCTGGCGTGAGGTCGACGCCTACTTCGTCGAGACCCTCGTGCCCGAGGACGAGGCGCTGGTGCACGCGCGGCAGTCCGGCGGGGCGACCACGATGCCGCAGGCCGAAGTCGCGGCGAACCAGGGGAAGCTGCTGGCCCTGCTCTGCGGGATGAGCGGCGCGCGGCGGGTGCTGGAGTTCGGCACGCTGGCCGGGTACAGCACCATCTGGCTGGCCCGGGCCGTCGGGGCGGACGGTCACGTCACCACCCTGGAGCTCGAGCCGCAGAACGCCGAGGTCGCCGCCGACAACCTGCGGCGGGCCGGCGTCGCCGACCGCGTCGCCCTCCTCACCGGGCCCGCGCTCACGTCGGCCGAGCAGCTGATCGAGGACGGCACCGAGCCGTACGACTTCGTGTTCATCGACGCCGACAAGCCCGGCAACCCGGCCTACTTGAAGGCCTCCCTGGCACTGACCCGCCCCGGCAGCGTCATCGTCATCGACAACGTGGTCCGCAACGGCGCCGTCACCGACCCCGCCAGCGACGACGACCGGGTCCAGGGCGTGCGCAGCGTCCTCGCGGACATCGCGGCGGACGACCGGCTGGAGGCCACGGCGCTCCAGACGGTCGGCTCCAAGGGCTGGGACGGCTTCACGGTCGTCCGCCGGACGCGTTAGGCGAGGGACGGCTCAGAGGGCGGGCACGATCATCGCCGTGAACGGGACGGTGGCCGCCAGGCGCTCCTCCAGGTGCTCCCGGTAGGCCTCCGACTCGTAGACGGCGCGGGCCTGTTCGGCGTCGGCGAAGCGCAGCACGACGGTGTGGGTGCCACCGGGCGGGCGGCCGCCCTCGCCCAGGTGGACCGTCCGGTCGGTGCTGGCGACCAGCTCCCCGGAGGCCAGCAGGACGGGGGTGGCGGCCTTGCGGTAGGCGGTCAGGCGCTCGAGGTCGGTGACGTCGTAGTTCAGGATGAGCAGGGCGGACACGTCGGCTCCTCGTCAACTGTGCGAAGGGACCGGCCTGGTGGGCGGCCCGTGCCCCAGTGTCCGCCGTCGTGGCCGACGCCCGGCAGGCGGGGTCCACCGGAGGGTGGGGCCCGGCGCTCGGTCTTCGCCAGGGCCCGGGAACACACCCGGGAACACAACGGGGCAGGGCCACCGGAGATCCTCCGGTGGCCCTGCCCTTGCACAATGCGCTTCGCAGAATGCGCCTCGCAGAATGCGCCTCGCAGTTCGCGTCTCCCAGGACGCGCGCTGTGGGCGTCAGTTCATGAAGGTGACGTCCCAGTGGCTGCCCTCGTTGGCGTAGATGTTGCCGGAGGGGGCGGTCCACAGGTCGGCGCCGTCGCCGCGGGTGCCGCTGTGCGAGAAGTTGCCGTGGATGTAGTTGGTGATGCAGCTCGACATGCCGAAGTCCAGCTTGTAGCCGGTGCCGTGGCTGTAGGTGCCGCTGGCGTGGCCGGTCTCGGTGCCGCCGGTGATGTTCACCGCGCAGTTGCTGGCGTGCTTGAAGTTGACGGCGCCGTCGGCCGAGGCGCGGCGCAGGCCGTCGAAGGAGGTGCAGCTGCTGTTGGTGCGGTCGGAGCAGCCACCCGAGGAGGACCAGGTGATGCCGGCGCCCGAGAGGATCGACTCGGCCTGCGACTGGGTGAGCTTGTCACCGCTGCCGCCGCCGGAGCCACCGGTGCTGCCGCCACCGCCGAGCAGGGCGGCCCAGGTCGCCGGGCCGACGATGCCGTCGACCGGGGTGAGGCCCGCGGACTGCTGGAAGTTGCGGACCTTGCTGTCGGTGCCGGGGCCGAAGGCGCCGTCGACGTCGAGGCCGGCGCCGTGGGCGTTCAGCTGGACCTGGAGGGCCTTGACGGCGTCGCTGTTGTCGCCGTTGCGGACGGTGACGATCAGCTTGGACCAGGTGTCCCCGCCGACGATGCCGTCGACCGGGCTCAGGCCGTTGGCGCTCTGGAAGCTCTTGACCTTGTCCTCGGTGCCGGGGCCGAAGGCGCCGTCGGCGCCGGTCGCGAAGCCGCGGGCGGACAGCAGGTACTGGACCGTCTTGACGTTGTCGCCGTGGTCACCGTTGCGGACGAGGGGCCAGCTCGCGGCCTGGGCGGCCGGAGCGACGAGCACGGCCGCGAGCAGCGCGGCGAACATCGCGGCGATGATGGCCGGGATGCGTTTCATGACGGTTCCTCACTGACTGACTGAGCGCGGAGCGCGGGGGAGGGAAGCGGCGGCGCCTGGTCGTTGACCACGACCGGCCGCCGTGGGGAGACGCTAGGAGCCGCTGACGCGTCCCGCTAGCGCTTCCCCGTCCCTGGGACGCCGCCCGCCCCGGGGACGGCCCGTGGCCCGGGCTCCCCGGGCGTCCCAGGGACGCTCCGCACGGCGACGGCCCACCGCCGGGAAGGCGGTGGGCCGTTCAGCTGGAACCGCCCGCTCAGTCCGACGGCACGACGGCCGTCGCCGCGCCGCCGGTGACCCCGCGGTCGGCGGCGCTCAGCACCGCCCGTACGCCGGCCGTGAGCACCGAGGCGTCCCGGCCGACGCCCCAGACCACCGCGCCGCCGACCCGGGCCTCGACGTAGGCGATCGCGTCGGGGCTGCCGCCGACCTTGTGCTCGGTGAAGGAGAGGACCTCCACTCCGACCGCGTCCGCGACGGCGTCCACCGGCCCGGCGCCGCGGCCGGGGCGGCCGTCCACCTCGGCCCGGTCGCCGTCGACCCGCCAGGTCCGGGCGGCGCCGGCGTCCAGGTACTCGGCCCGGAACAGCGCGTACAGCTCCTCGCCGGTCACCTCCCGCCCGCTGTCGTCGGTCGCCTCCTGGACCACCCGGGCGAACTCGATCTGCAGCCGCCGGGGCAGCTCCAGCCCGGCCGCGGTCTGCAGCAGGTAGGCGATGCCGCCCTTGCCGGACTGGCTGTTGACCCGGATCACCGCCTCGTAGTCCCGCCCGAGGTCGGCCGGGTCGATCGGCAGGTACGGCACCGACCACGGCGCCTGCCGTTCGGGCAGGCCGAGTTCGGCGGCCGTCTTGGCGTGCCGGGCGAAGCCCTTCTTGATGGCGTCCTGGTGGGTGCCGGAGAAGGCGGTGTGCACCAGGTCCCCCGCGTAGGGGTGGCGCTCGGGCACCGGCAGCCGGTTGCAGTGCTCGACGGTGCGGCGGATGGTGTCGATGTCGGACAGGTCGAGCATCGGGTCGACGCCCTGGGTGTGGAGGTTGAGCGCCAGGGTGACCAGGTCGACGTTGCCGGTGCGCTCGCCGTTGCCGAACAGGCAGCCCTCGACCCGCTGGGCGCCGGCCAGCACGGCCAGTTCGGCGCAGGCGACGCCGGTGCCCCGGTCGTTGTGGGGGTGGACGGAGAGGATGACGGACTCGCGCCGGGCCAGGTGGCGGTCCACGTACTCGATCTGGTCGGCGTAGACGTTGGGGGTGGCGATCTCGACGGTGGCCGGCAGGTTGTGGACGACGGGCCGGTCGGGGCTCGCGTCCCACAGTTCGGTCAGGCCGTTGCAGACCTCCAGCACGTAGTCCGGCTCGGTCAGGTTGAACACCTCGGGTGAGAACTGGAACCGCAGGCCGTCCCGGCCCTCGCCGAGCCGGGCCATCCGTTCGGCCGCCGCGGTGATCAGCGCCCGCAGCTCGGCCCGGTCCTTGCCGAGGACGACGTCCCGCCACAGCGGCGCGGTGGCGGTGTAGAGGTGGACGACGACGTTCGGCAGGCCCTCGACGGCCTCGAAGGTGCGGTCGATCAGGTCGGACCGGGCGGCGGTGAAGACGACCACGGTGACGTCCTCGGGCAGCGCCCCGGGCGCTTCGGCGAGCCGGCGGACGAAGTCGAAGTCGGTGCGGCTGGCGGAGGGGTAGCCGACCTCGATCTCCTTGAAGCCCATGGCCAGGAAGAGGTCGAACATCCGCTGCTTGCGCGCCGGGTCCATCGGCTCGGCGAGCGCCTGGTTGCCGTCACGCAGGTCGACGGGCACCCACAGCGGGGCCCGCTCGATCCGGCGGCCGGGCCAGCGGCGCAGCAGGGCGGGGACGTGGACCCGCTCGTGGGCGGGGCGGTAGCGGTGGGAGGGCATGGCACCGCCGCGCTGGGGGTTCCAGGCGGGGGCGTCGGCCGGGGTGGGGCCGGTGGGGGCGTGCAGGGTCGGGAATCGCATCGGGTGTCCTCGGGGGTCCTCGGGGGTCCTAGACCGGCAGGACGGCGCCCCGCAGCGGGGTGCCGGTCAGGTCAGACCCCGCTGCGGCCACCAAGAAGGAGAGCACTCCACGGCTGCATGCCGGGTAGAGTAACCATGACAGAAGTCCTCAGACAACCTGACAGGTGACGACGATGCTCCCGCTCCGCCCCTCCCCCCTCGCCGAACAGGCCGCCGCGCTGATCGAGCGGCGGATCCGGTCGGGCGAGTGGCCGGTCGGCGGCCGGCTGCCCGGCGAGGTGGCGCTCGCCAAGGAGCTGGGCGTCGGCCGCTCGACCGTCCGGGAGGCGCTGCGCACCCTCGCCGCGGCCGGGATGGTGCACGCCCGCCAGGGCGCCGGGGTGTTCGTGACCGCCGACCGCCCGACCGCCGGGGACTGGGCCACCCGGCTGCGCGCCGCCGAGCTGGCGCACGTCTACGAGGTGCGGACGATGGTCGAGGTGCAGGCCGCCCGACTGGCCGCCGAGCGCCGCACGGAGGCCGACCTCGCCGCCGTCGACGCCGCCCTGGCCGCCCGGCTGGCGGCCGGCGGGGCGGACGACGCGGTCTTCGTGGACGCCGACATCGCCCTGCACACGGCGATCGTGGCCGCCGCCCACAACCCCGTCCTGGACGACCTCTTCGCCCAGTTCGCGCCGGTCCTGCGGGAGCACCTGGTCGCCCTGGTCGGGCTCCTCGGGCTGCGCGAGGGGGACCCGAACCAGGGGTACGCCTCGCACGCGGAGCTCGTCCGGGCGCTGCACGAGGGCGATCCGGCGGCGGCGGGCCGGGTGCTGGCGGCGGAACTGGAGGCGATGCGGTCGCGGCTGCTCAGCCCTCGCTGAGGCGGGCCGGGCCGCCGGGCCGGGGCGGGCCCAGGCGCACTGGATGGGGCGTCACACACTTTTCACACGGCGGCCATCCGGCGGCCTCGGGCAGGCCCGACACTGTGTCAGGCAGCGCCGAACCCGGCTGCTTCGAGCACAAACGGTCAACGTGCGGGTGACATTGTGTCGAGCTGGTGCACAAGGCCCACTCAGGTAGCGAACGGGCTTTCACTCCAATCACACGATATGACTAGTATCGCTTCGTCAAAAAGCCCGTAACAAGAAGCCCGTGAAAGCCCGTGCCCGGACGGCCCGCCCCTCACCGGCCGGCCGCCAGCCCCAAGGAGTCTGCTCTGCGCGCGCGTGCGAATCGGCGGCCCCAGACGCCGAAGACCCCCCGCAGGCGTCCACGCCTGTCCCTGCGGACGGCGCTGCTCGTCCTGGCCGTCGTCCCCAGCCTCGCCCTGGTCGCGCTCTGGGCGGTGACCAGCGGTGAGACCGTCTTCGACTTCCAACGCCAGGCCGCCCAGGGCATGCTCGCCCAGAAGGCCGGCCAGCCGTCCAACATCGTCTACTACAACCTCCAGGAGGAGCGCCGGCTCAGCGCCGAGGCGCTCGCCCGGCCCGGCGGCAACACCGACCAGCTGCGCCACCAGCGGCAGCTGACCGACGACGCGGTGCGCCAGTTCCAGACCCTGTCCGGCGAGACCGCCGACAACGCCCCCGACGACGTCCGCACCGCCGTCGCCGAAGCCCGGCAGGCCATGGGCAAGCTGGCCGAGGAACGGGCCGCCGTCGACAAGGGCGCCCTCGACCAGCAGGCCGTCTTCACCTACTACACCGACCTCATCGCCGTCGACCTGCGGCTGTTCACCGCGCTCAGCCACGTCGACGCGGGCGAGGTCACCTGGGTGTCCAAGACCCTGGTCAACTCCTTCTGGGCCAAGGAGATGCTCGCCCGCGAGGACGCCGTCCTGGCCCGCGGCTGGCCCAGCGGCCGGATCAGCACCGCCGACTACCAGCAGCTCCAGCAGCTGATCGGCGCCCAGGACCACCTGTTCACCGTCCAGGTCATCCCGTACGTCCCGGACGGCGAGGCGGCCGCCTGGCACGAGCTGATGAACAGCCCCGCCTGGCAGGCCAAGACCGCCGTCGAGCAGCAGCTCACCCGGCCCACCGCCGCCGACGCCAACGGCACCGTCAGACTGCCCGCCGCCCAGGACCAGTGGCGCCAGGCCGTCGACCAGCTCAACCCCCAGCTGGTCAAGGCCATCGAGGCCCGCACCAGCGCCATCGTCGAGGTCGGCAAGGGGACCATCCTCGGCCTGCTCACCCGCGTCGTGCTGACCGCCGTCGTCGGCCTGATCACCGTCATCGCGGTCGTCATCGCCTCCTGGCGGATCAGCCGCTCGCTGCGCCGCCGGATCAAGGAACTCCACACCCAGGCCGAGGACATGGAGCGCACCCTGCCCGAGGTGGTCGACCGCCTCGGCCGCGGCGAACAGGTCGACGCCGAGGCCGAGAGCCGCGCCGTCACCACCGGCGACCACGGCACCGACGAGCTCGCCCGCCTCGGCCAGGCCCTCAACCTGGCCCGCGCCTCCGCCCTGGAGGCCGCCGTCCGGCAGGCCGAGCAGCACCGCGGCTTCGAACGCCTCCTCCAGCGCATCGCCCGCCGCACCCAGCTGCTGATCGGCCGCCAGCTGCGCAAGCTCGACGAACTGGAGCGCAAGCACGAGGACCCGGAGGTCCTGGAGGGCCTGTTCGACCTCGACCACCTCACCGCCCGCCTGCGCCGCTACGAAGAGAACCTCGTCATCATGGCCGGCGGCCAGCCCCAGCGGCGCTGGCGCAAGCCCGTCCCGCTGCTGGACGTGCTGCGCTCCGCCCAGGGCGAGGTGCAGGACTACCGCCGCATCATGATCGACGTCGAGGGCCACCCGTGGCTCTCCGAACGGGCCGTCGGGCCGGTCGCCCACGTGCTCGCCGAGCTGATGGAGAACGCCACCACCTTCTCCAAGCCGCCCACCCCGGTCGAGGTCCGGGCCGCCATGGTCGGCCGCGGCCTCGCGGTCGAGATCGAGGACCGCGGCCTCGGCATGGACCCGGAACAGTACGACGCCGCCAACGAGCTGATGAGCCGCCCGCCGCGCACCGACGTGCTCGCCCGGGCCGACGACATCCGGCTCGGCTTCCACGTCGTCGCCCGGCTCGCCTCGCTCACCGGACTCCGGATCGAGTTCCGGCCGTCCGCCTTCGGCGGCACCCGGGTGGTCGTGCTCATCCCGGACGAACTCGTCATCGACGGCGACGCCGGACTCCCGGACGCCGCCCCCGTCGAGCCCATCCCGCTGGTCCGGCGCTCCCGCCGGGCGGTGCGCTCCGCCTCCGACGAGGCGGCGCCGGCGGCGGTCACGGTCGGGCCGCCGGTCGCGCCGGTGGACGCCTTCGGGCAGCTGCCGGGCGAGGCGGGCGTGGTCGGCGGGGCGGGTGGGGTCGGCACGGCGGGCGGGGCCGGTGCGCCGGTGCAGTGCGTCGCCGCGGCCTTCCAGGAACCGGCCTTCCAGGAGCCGGCCGTCCCGGAACCGGCGTTCCCGGAACGGACGTTCCCGGAACCGGCGTTCTCACCCCCCACGCTCCAGCAGCCCGCGCTCCCGGAGCAGCCGATCCAGCACAGCTCCCCCGCCGACCCGGCCCCGGCCTACGCGGTCGCCCCGGTCGCCCCGGCCGAGCCGCAGCCCGCCGGCGGCCCCACCCCCGCGCCGGAGGCCCCCGCCTACCCGGACATCGTCTACCCGGACATCGCCTACGCCCGGGTCACCGAGGCCGAGGCCCCGTACGCCGACGAGCAGTACCGCCCGGCCGACCACTACCGGCTGGCCGAGCGGCGCCGCACCCGCGAATACCCCTCCGCCGTGCCGGTGAGCCAGGTCGAGGGCGGCCAGCCGCCGCTGCCCCAGCGCGTCCGCCAGGCCAGCCTGGCCGCTGAGCTGCGGGTGCCGCCGCCGACCCGGCAGGAGTGGGTCGACCCGGCCGCCGGACAGCCCGCCGGTGCCCCGCCGCACCAGGCGGACCGCGTCGAACAGCCCGAGCGGGCCGAGCGCCCCGTCCGCCGCTCCGGCGCCACCATCGGGGCCTTCCAGCGCCAGTCCCGCGCCGCCCGCGCCCAGGACAGCGGCGAACACCCGCTGCCCGCCCGCCCCACCACGCCGGCTCCCCCCGACCCGCCCGCCGGTCCCCCCGCCTCCGCGTCCGCGCCCTCCCCCTGGGCCCCGCCGGCCGCGGAACCCCGAACCACACGAACGGATGACCAGCCATGAACCGCACGACCGCCACCCACCAGGACCTGGACTGGCTGCTGGACGGGCTCGTCGACTCGGTGCCCGGGACCCGCAACGCCGTCCTGCTCTCCGACGACGGCCTCGTGGTCAGCCACTCCCGCACCATCGAGCGCGCCGACGCCGAGCGCCTCGCCGCCGTGGCCACCGGCCAGCAGTCGCTCGCCCGGGGCGTCGGCCAGCTCTTCGACGGCGGCCCGGTGCACCAGGTGATCGTCGAGCTCGCCGAGTGCTGGCTGTTCGTCATCGCCGCCGCCCAGGGCACCCACCTGGCCGTGGTCGCCTCCCAGGAGGTCGACGCCGAGGTGATGTCCGTCGCCATGCACACCCTGGTCCAGCAGGTCGGCCAGAAGCTCACCACCCCGGTCCGTGCCGAGGGCGCCCCCGCGTCCTTCGACGTCTTCGCCTCCCGGGACCGGGGCTGACCGGGGTGGGGCCGCACCCCGGCGAGGAGGACGCCCGGGCCCACGGCCGGACGCCGCACTGGAGCGAGCTGGAGGAGCCGTACGCCGAGGACGAGACCGGCGTCATGGTCCGCCCGTACACCATCACCCGCGGCCGGACCGCGCCCGAGCGCGACGACCTCACCCTCATCACCGTGCTCACCACGGCCGAGGACGAGGCCGAGGCGGCCCTGGCGCGGGGCAGCCGCGCCGGTGCCCGCGGCCTCCAGCCCGAGCACCGGCTGATCCTCGACCGCTGCCGCCGCCCGGCCGCCGTCGCCGAGGTCGCGGCCGGCCTGGACCTCCCGGTCTCGGTCACCAAGATCCTCCTGGCCGACCTCGTCGCCCAGGGCCTGCTGAAGGCCCGGGCACCGCTCGCGGTGGCCCGCGCCGCCGGGGGCGTGGACCTCGGCCTCCTCACGGCCGTACGCGAAGGACTCCGGAGACTCTGAACATGGCAACGCCCCACTCCGCCACCCACTCCCCCACCACCCACTCCCCCGCCCCCGCGGCCGCCCCCGCCGCGGTCAAGATCCTGGTCGCGGGCGGCTTCGGCGTCGGCAAGACCACCCTGGTCGGCGCGGTCAGCGAGGTCGCCCCGCTGCGCACCGAGGAGTACCTGACCACGGCCAGCGTCGGCGTCGACGACCTGGACGGCGTCGACCAGAAGGACACCACCACCGTCGCCCTCGACTTCGGCCGGATCACCGTCAGCCCCGAGCTGGTGCTGTACCTGTTCGGCACGCCCGGGCAGGAACGTTTCTGGTTCATGTGGAACGACCTGGTCAACGGCGCCCTCGGCGGCATCGTCATCGCCGACACCCGGCGGCTCGACACCAGCTTCGCCTCGATCGACTTCTTCGAGAGCCGGGGCATCCCCTTCGTGGTCGCCATCAACTGCTTCCACAACCACAACACCCGCACCCCGGAGGAGATCCGGGCCGCCCTCGACCTCGACCCGCAGGTCCCGATGCTGATCGGCGACGTGCGCGAGCGCGGCTTCGGCCGCGACCTGCTGCTCGCCCTGGTCGACCACCTGATGGACCTCGCCGCCGCCCCCGTCGGCTGAGCCCCTTCCCCCGTACCGGAGTCACCCCATGACCACACCCCTGCGCGTCCTCGTCCACGGCGGCGGCATCGGCGGCCTCACCCTCGCCACCGCCCTCGCCCGGCGCGGCCACCACGTCGAGGTCGCCGAGCTGCGCGACGAGCTGGAGGCCCTCGGCGTCGGCATCATCCAGCCGTCCAACGCCCTGCACGTGATGCGCGAGATCGGCGTGCTCGACGAGTGCCTCGCCGTCGGCTTCGAGTGGGAGGTGCTGACCATCTGCGACCCGGCCGGCACCACCCTCGCGCAGATCCCCCAGCCCCGGATGGGCGACGCCCCCTCCAACAACGGCATCCCGCGCCCCGCCCTGGCCCGGGTGCTGGCCGCCGCCGCCACCTCGGCCGGCGCCGACGTCCGCTTCGGCACCACCATCGCCTCGGTGGCGGACGACGGCACCGGGGTCAACGTCACCCTCACCGACGGCCACGGCGGCCGCTACGACCTGGTCGTCGGCTTCGACGGCATCGGCTCCCCGCTGCGCCGGCACCTGTACGGCGACCGGTACGCCCCCGAGTACACCGGCTTCGCCAACTGGCGCGTCACGCTGCCGCGTTCGCCCGAGGTCAAGGGCGTGGTGATGTCCGCCGGCAACCTGAAGGCCAAGGCGCTGCTCACCCCGATCAGCGAGGAACTCATGTACCTGGGCTCGGTGTTCGCCGAGGCCGAGGACTTCCGCCCGGACCCGGAGCGCGCCCACGAGCAGCTCCGGGAGCGGCTGGCCGGCTTCGGCGGCCCGATCGCCGAGGCCCTCGCCCAGGTCACCGACCCGACCGCCGTGGTCCACTCCCGGATCTCCCAGGTCACCGTCGAGGAGCCCTGGCACGTCGGCCGGATCGTCCTCGCCGGCGACGCCGCCCACGCCTCCACCCCGCACCTCGCCCAGGGCGCCGCGATGGCGGTCGAGGACGCCCTCGTCCTCGCCGAGAGCCTCGACACGGCGGCCGACGTCCCGGCCGCCCTCACCGCCTGGGAGGAGCGCCGCCGCCCGCGCGCCATGTGGGTCCAGTCGCTCTCCCGCGCCGTCCTCAAGCAGGAGACCGGCACGCCGACCACCCCGGAGGAGGACGAGCTGCTCAAGATCGGCATCCCGGGCGCCGCCCACGTGCTCGTCAAGCCGTACTGAGTCCGCTTCTTCCGGACACCGTGTCCGGATGCCGTCCCCGGTTGCCTCTCCGGACGCTGCCTCCGTACCCCGCGCGGGAGTTGCGCCCGCGCGGGGTCCGTAGCAGGCTGGTGATCATGACCGGCTTCTACCACGTCTGCTTCACCGTGCCCGACCTCGACGCGGCCATGGCCGACCTCACCACCGCCGCCGGAGTGCGGTGGCGGGAACCGGCCAACGGGCGGATCGGCGACTGGGACTACCGGATCGTCTTCACCACCGGCGACGCCCCCTACATCGAGCTGATCGAAGCCCCGAGCGGCGGCCCCTGGGGCGACACCGCCACCGCCCGCTTCCACCACCTCGGCTTCTGGTCCTCCGACGTCACGGCGGGCGCGGCCCGGCTCAGCGGCGCGGGCTTCCCGGAGGCCTTCTCCGGCTGCCCCTACGGACGCCCCTTCGTCTACCACCGCGTCGACAGCATCGGCGCGCACGTCGAACTCGTCGACTTCGCCCGGCAACCCGACTTCCTGGCCGCCTGGAACCCGGACGGCGCGCCGATGCCCGCGATCAACGAGTGATCTCCCGGCGCCGCTGCCACACCGCCCGCGAGACCCGGGCCAGCAGCCGGGCCGCCGGGTCGGTGCGGTCGCTGCCGTCGGCGAGCGGGCCGGTGTAGCAGACGGCGATCAGGTACGGCGGGCAGTCGTACGGGTGGACCAGGCCGACGCAGTGCCGGGCGCCGGGCACCCAGCCGTTCTTGAACGCGATCCGGATCCCCGGCGGGAGGCCGGCCGCCAGGTCCACCCGGAAGTCGTTGCGTTCGAGCAGGGCCAGCAACTCCGGCTCGTCGGCGAGCGAGTGCAGCAGGCGGACGAGGTCGCGGGCGCTCACCCGGTTGTGCACGCCCGCCGCGCGCGCCGCGTAGTCCTCGATCCCGCGCGGGCTGGAGCTGCGGGTGGCCCCCGCCCGGCGCCACACCTCGGCCACCGTCCGCTGGTCGGTGCGGGCCAGGCAGAGGTTGGTGGCCAGGTTGGAGGAGTGGGTGATCATCCGCTCGGCCAGCAGCCGCAGCGGCACGTGGGTGCCCAGCAGCTCCCAGGGCAGCGGATCGCTGTCCCAGTCGGGATCGTTGCCGAACTCCCCGCCCACCACGGACTCGAAGCGGTTCACCACCGGCACCTCGGCATCGAGGTCCACCCCGCCGCGGGCCAGCGCCGCCAGCACCGCGACCTTCATCGTGCTCGCGGCGTCGTGCAGTTCGTCCGGCGCGCGCAGGAAGACGGGCTCCGCCTGGCCCTCCCAGGGGGCCACCACCACAGACAGCATGGAGGAAGAGTAGGGGATATCCGCCCCGGAGCCGACGACCGCCGATACACGAACGAGACGCTCTCGACCGGAACATGACGTGATCGATGAACGGATGAAACGCCCTTCAGACATGAACCTGACCTCCCGTTCCTACAGTGCCGTCCATGTCACCCACACATGGCCGGACCAGGAACCGGGCGCGCACTCACCTCGCCCTGACGACAGTCGCGTTGGCCGCGGGGCTCGCGCTGGCGGCGCCCGCCTCCGCCGACGCCGGCGCTGGCGCCGGCGCCAGCCCGGTGGACCGCACCGCCACGAGCCGGGTCGCCGTCCACCCGTCGGCGGTCACGGCCACCCAGCAGCAGGCCGTCCTGGACTACTGGACCCCGGAACGGATCGCCGCCCTGACCCAGCCGTCCTCCGGCAACCCGCCCAAGAGCGGCCCCGACGGCGGTCCGTGGACCGGGTCCGACACCCTGAGCAGAACAGTGGGCAGGCTCTTCTTCACCAACCACGGTGAGGACGAGAGCTGCACCGCTACCGTCGTCAACAGCGCGAACCGCAGCACCGTCGTCACCGCGGCGCACTGCGTCAACAGCACCGACCTCCTCGGTGACAACAACGAGTGGCTGTCGAACGAGATGTTCGTCCCGGGCTACCACGACGGCCTCGCGCCGTACGGCAAGTTCGTCGCCCGCGCCGGGGTCGCCGACGCCACCTGGCTCCTCAACGACCAGCAGAACGGCCTGAAGTTCGACGCGTACGACCAGGCGTTCCTGGTCCTGAACAGCAACGCCGCGGGCAAGCGCGTGCAGGACGCCGTCGGTGCGGCCCAGCGCATCGGCTTCGACCGGCCGGGCAACGCTGCGGTCCACCAGTTCGGCTATCCGCGGGAGTCCTCGGGCGATCCCTCGCGCGCGGGCCTGCCCGAGTTCATCGGGGCGAGGCTCGCCGAGTGCGCCGGGCAGACCCGCGAGTACCCCGGCACCAAGGACCACCCGGAGCCCCGGGGCCAGTGGGGCGCCCCCTGCGTCATGGGCGGCGGCTCCAGCGGCGGTCCCCGCATCGCCGACTTCGACCCGTCCTCCGGGATCGGCACCGTCGTGGGCGACAACACCCAAGGCGCCTTCTTCGACTCCTCGGGCCAGGTCTGCGAGCGCGGCACCGCCTCGTGCACCCGGCACCTGGTCGGCCCGCAGTTCACCTCCGCGATCACGAAACCGCTCTACCAGGCCGCCCAGAGCGCCCGCGCCGCCGACTGAGCCGTCCGGGACGACGACAGGAGTGGGAAGTCGGACCGGCCGACTTCCCACTCCTCACCGCCGTCAGGGCGGAACAGGCCCCTCCCCGGTGATTTGTGGCCAGTTTCGACCCCGAACCATCCCTCCGTGGTCGATGCGCTCATTACATTCGCCCTTGACCTGTCATATACACGACCAGGGGGAAACGAATAATGATGCGTCCCGCAGGACCCGTCAGCCGCATCCGCGCATCACTCACAGCCGTGACGGCCACGGCGGCCGCCGTCGCGGCGACCGCCATCGGCCTCGCAGCCCCACCGGCCGCCGCGGCGCCCACCACCGCGTCCACCGCGGCGACGGCACTCCGACCCGGCGACAGTTGTACGACGGTCGACCTCGGCACCCGCCGCCCGTACATCAAGACCACCGAGGTCACCCCGACCATCACCCACTTCAAGGGCTGGTACGTCACCGCCGGCACGACCGGCACCCAGACCGTGAGCACCAGCACCCAGACCGTCATCGCGGTCTCCGTCGGCCTGACCGGCAACGCCGAGGGCAAGTTCGGCATCGACGCCCTCACCAGCGTCGGCGTCAGCCTGGGACTGAACGTCAAGGTCGACTTCACCTCCACCAGCACCGAGTCCAACTCGCTGACGTGGAACTTCAACCAGCCCGGCTACTACGGCGCCTACAAGGGCACCAAGAAGGTCACCGGCACGTACGGGAGCCTCTACTGCAACCGCGCCCAACAGGGCGACGGCAGCTGGGCGTTGAAGTGGGTCGAGGGGCCCCGCAACGGCAACTTCACCACCTACACCACCCTCGAGGAAGGCGTGGTGCGCTGCCAGGACAAGGTCCCCGCAGACAGCATCATGGCCAGGGCGCAGGACCTCCTCGCCTGCGGCTCCGCCGCCGCGAAGGCCGCGCACCCGGCGGGTGCGGTGGCGCCGACGGCGGAGCAGGAGCGGGACCGCTCCGCACCGGTCCAGGCCGCGGCCGGTGACGCGTCCGCCGACCAGCCCAAGGCCCCCGGGGTCGCCGCGCGGGCCCTCGCCCTCGACTGCACGCCCGGCGCCTACCGGATCGACGTCCCCGGCAGGGTCCTGAACTGGAGCGCTCCGCTCCTCGCCAACGACGGCGTCCGCCTGCGCGAGTCCACCTTCTTCAGCGCCCACCTGGACAACTGGCGCCTGTGCAACGTGACGGAGAACAACGGGATCCTCGAGGCGACCCTCTGGAACTGGGGCAACGGCGGCTGCGCGACCATCCCGGCAGGCATCGCCGACCAGGAGCAGGCCTACCTGACCACGGCCAACTGCGGGGAGGACGACCTCCAGCGGTTCTACGTCTACCGCGACGTGCCCGGCAGCTCGAAGGTCGGCATCCAGAACAAGTACACCGGCTCCATGATGAGCTACGACCGCTACGCGGACGGTGAGTTGATCCGCCAGTACGCCAGCGGCCAGCCGAACGGCACGGGCACGTTCACCATGACCGGAGTCTGACGACCCGACGCCCGACTCCCCCTGATCCGCCCCGGGTGGGCGGGGCCCGTGGTGGCCGTGCGGAGTCAGCGGGCGCTGATCAACCTGGGCACCGTGAAGTGGTTCAACGCCGAGAAGGGGTTCGGCTTCATCACCCCGGACATCCCCGGCCCGGACGTCTTCGTGCACTACTCGAGCATCATCGGGGTCGGGTACCGGACCCTGACGGAGGGCGAGCGGGTCGAGTACCAGGTGGTGGAGGGCCCCAAGGGCCCGCAGGCCGTCGACGTGCTCCCGCTCGGGTGAGGAACCCGAAGACCCCCGGCCGAGCGGGTCGGCCGGGGGTCTTCGACGGTCGGCGGCGCGTCAGCTGCTGCTGGGCTTCACGGCCGGCAGGGTGGCCGAGCCGGTCAGCAGCGGCCACTCCTTGTGGAAGGGCGGGAAGGGGAGGCTCTTCTCGAACAACGGGGTGCCGAAGATCTTGAGGTGGGCGGTCAGCGCGCCGGTCAGGTCGACTCCGCCGACGAGGGCCCAACTGCCCTTCAGCTCGGGCCCGTTGCCGGGAAGGTCGACGGCGAGGGAGCCGTCGGCCTTGGCGCTGAGGTAGGGGGCGACGGTGGCCTCGACGCCGACGGTGTCGTACAGGCCGACGCTGGCCTCGACGCCGAGGGCGGCGCGCACGGACGCCTTGCCGTTGAGGCGGACGTGCACCGGGGAGACCTTGGTGTCGGCGCTGGTGACCGGGGTCCAGCCCTTGCCGCCGGTGTAATCGGCGCGCACGGCCCAGGTGCCGGTGGCGTCCTGCTCGGTCTCCAGGTGGACCTGGCCGTCGGCGCTGACCTCCAGGTAGCAGGTGAGGCCGAGGTTGACGACGACGGGCAGGCCGGCGACGGTCAGCACCGGGCTGGCCTGCAGCTTGGCGAAGGGGACCCGGATCGGCGCCGCGCCGGTGTTGCGGGCGACGTCGCCGGTGACCTTCCAGTGCGCCTGGGCGCCCAGGTCGAAGCCGACCGAGGCGGTGCGCGGGCTGGTGGCCTGCGCGCCGTGGTAGGCGAAGTGGACGGCCGGGTGCAGCTGGAGGGAGCCGGAGGCGTCCAGGCTCGCGCCCGCGGGCAGCGGGATCGGGGCCTTGACGTCGATCCCCAGGGTGCCGGAGGCGTCGGCCTTCACGCCGTTGCCGTCGATGCCGGCGGTCGCCTTGAGGTCCTTGACCAGCGGGGTGACCTGGATGCCGTGCACGTCGATCGGCACCTGGCCGTCCGCCTCGGTGCCGCCGAGGAGTTCGGACAGGGTGGCCGGGCGAGTGGTCAGGTTGACGGTGTTGCCCGCGCCCGGGGTGGCGCCGGTGACGGCGACCAGGGCGCCCTGCGGGGCGGCGGCGGTGGGCGGGCTGGCGATCAGCTGGCCGGGCTGCACGGCCGCGGCGGCAGCGGTGGCGGTGGCGGTGGCGGAAGCCGAGGGGGCCGCGCTCGCGCTCGTGCCCGGCGAAGCGGTCGCCGAGGCGGTCGCCGAAGCGGTCGCCGAGGCGGTCGGCGAAGCAATCGGCGTAGCGGTGGACGAGGAACTCGGCGCGGCGCTCGGCGCGGCCGTCGCACCGGAGGAGGTGAGCACGGCCGTGCCCTTCCCCGGGTCGTACGCGGTGAGCTGGAGCGCCTTGGTCGCGGCCGTGACCGCGCCGCCGTCCTTGCCGGGGCTGCCGATGGCGGCCTGCTTGTCGTCCGCCGGCGCCACCGTGACGTTGCCGGTGCCCGAGGTCGCGGTCGGCCGGCCGGCGGCCGGGGTGCCGGCCCGGGCGCGGGGGGCGCCGGAGGCGGCGGCGCCGCCCGCCGGGCTGCCCCCGGCGGTGGTGGCGCCGGTGTCGGCGGTGCCGGTGGCTGCGGCCGCTCCGACGGCGGCCTGCGGGGTGCTGCCGGAGCCGGTGGGCCCGCACGCGGCCGTTCCGGCGAGGATGAGGGTGAGCAGGGCTGCGGGCGCGGCCCGGCCTATCGAGGGTTTGAACACGCGGCGTCATGTTACTGACGAGGAATAAGTTTGTCGAAGACAGGCCAACGGGCCGCCGGGCCGACCATGAGCCGCAGGTCAGACCAGCCGCGCGGCAGGCAGTCGACCGTCCGGCAGTGTACCCGCCGCGGGGGGCCCGGCGAGCTCGGCGAGGTAGCGGGCGCGCTCCGTCGGCTCCGCGCCGAGGCTGCGCACGTACGGCCCGTCCCACTGGGCGTCGAGCAGTCGCCCGCCCGCGGCACCGAACCGGGCCCCGAGGTCGGCGACGGCGATCCGGGCGGCGTCCGGGCGCCGGTGGAACATCGAGTCCAGGCTCAGCGCCGGGCCGACCGCCACGCCGAAGACCCCGCCGATCAGCTCCTCGTCCTCCCCCTCCCCCTCCCACACCTCGACGCTGTGCGCCGCGCCGAGCCCGTGCAGCTCGATCAGCACCGCCCGTAACTCCTCGGTCAGCCAGGCGGGTTGACGTCCCTCGGCGCAGGCCGTGAGGACCGCGTCGAAGGCCCGGTCGGCGGTCGTCCACCACTCCACGGCGCCGCGCAGCCGCCGGGCGAGCCGGCGGGGCAGCCGGACGGCCCCGGGGCGCAGCACCGGCCGCGGGTCGGGCGACCACCACGCCAGGGCGTACGGGTCCGCCCCGCCGGGCAGCAGGGCCACCTCGCCGGCCTCGACGGCGTCTCCGTGCAGCGCCTCGTTGTAGGCGGCCGCGTACTCGTCGGCGGCGGGCAGCGGGAAGAGTCCGCGCCGGTAGGCCGCCAGCAGCTGCCGCGGGCCGAGCACGCCACCGAAGGCCACCGGCCCGTCCCCCGGGGCGTGTCGGAGGTCGAGGGCGTCGACGTCGGGCACGGTGCGGGTCACAGGAACCCCTCGTCGGCCAATCGCGCCAGGTAGAGGTCCAGCAACCCGGCGTCCACGTCCGGCAGTTCGATGCCGCTGCCCTCCAGTGCCGCCTCCGCGTTGAGCCGGTCGAACCGGGGGAACACCGGCTGGAAGTACAGTTCGCTGATGGACAGCCGGGAGTCCGGCGCCCGGTCGACGAACAGCGGGACGAACGGCGTGATCGGGTGGGTCGGGTGCCCGGCGGCGAACCGGACCAGCCGCTGCACCCAGTGCCGGTACGGGAGTTCGGCGATCCGGTGGCCGCGCGCCCGGAGCCGGTCGGCGAGGTCGGGGAGCCCGGCCGGGTTCGGCGAGGTGAGGTGGTAGACCTCGCCGTCGGCGGGCGCGTGCGCGGCGATGTGGGCGAGCGCCCGGGCGAAGCGGTCGGCCGGGACGAAGTCCAGCGGCAGCCGGACGTCCGGGCAGCTGCCGCTGTCGGCGAAGTACTTGATCAGCGCGCAGAGTTCGGTGCCGGTGTTCATCACCCCGGTGGCGAGGTCCCCGGTGACGTCGTTGGTGCGCAGCACGGTGACCGGTAGTCCGCCCGCCGCCGCGTTGTGCAGCAGCTGTTCGGCGACCCACTTGCTCTCCACGTAGCCGACGCCGAGCCGTTCGGGGTGGGCGAGCGGGGTGCGTTCGGTGACCTCGCGGACGCCGGCCGCGCCGAAGCCGGCCAGCACCGCGAGGGTGGAGACGTAGTGCACGGGCACGCCCCGGCTGTGCCCGGCGAGCCGGACCACCTCCCGGGTGCCGCCGACGTTGGGCGCGCGCAGCTGGTGGTACGGGTAGAGGAAGTTGACCTGGCCGCCGAGGTGGTACACCGCGTCCAGGTGGTCGGCCAGCCAGTCGAACTGACGCTCCGTCAGGCCGAGCCGCTCGGCGGCCAGGTCGCCGACCAGCGGCACCACCCGGGCGTCCGCCAGGTCGTGGCGCAGGAAGCGCTGCTGGGTGGCGCGTAGCCGCTCCAGGGCGTGCTCCTGGTCGGGCGCGCGGACCAGGCAGTGGATACGGGCGTGGGTGGTGGCGAGCAGCTCGTGCAGCAGGTGGGCGCCGCAGAATCCGGTGGCGCCGGTGAGCAGGATCTCGGCGGGTTCGGCCCGGGAGGGCGCGGGGCTCCAGGACTGCCTGACGGCGTGGGTGAGTCGGGCCTCGGCGTACCAGTCGACGGCGGTGTCGGCCGAGGCGGCGGCGCCGGGGCCGGCACCGGTGCGGGCGGCCTGGAGGGCGGCCGTGAAGTCGCGCAGCACGGGCGAGCGCAGCAGCGCCCGGGTGAGGGTGCGGACGTGGCCGACGTCCAGGCCGAACATCATCCGGGCCCGGGCGAGCATCTCCATGGCGAGCAGCGAGGTGCCGCCGAGGGCGAAGAAGTCGCCGTCGGGACCGACGGGTTCGGCGCCGAGCAGCTCCGCCCAGAGGTGGCCGACGGCGTCCTCGACCGCGCTCGGTTCCGCCGCCCCGGGTTCCACCGCACCGGGTTCGGCTGCGGCCGGGGCGGCGTCGGCCCGGACCGGGGCGTCCGGCAGCGACCGCCGGTCGATCTTCCCGGCCGCCGTGAGCGGCATCGCCTCCAGCGCGACGAACTCCGCCGGGACGAGGTACTCCGGCAGCCGCTCCGCGAGGAACGCCCGCAGCCCCTCCGGCCGCACCGCCCGGTCGCCGAGCGTGTAGTACGCGGTGAGCAGGCGGCTGCCGTCCGGCGCGCTGCCGTCGGCCGCGACCCGGGCCTGCCGCACCGCCGGGTGGGCGGCCAGCACCGCCTCGACCTCGGCCGGGTCGACCCGGTGCCCACGCACCTTCACCTGGTCGTCGAAGCGCCCGAGGATCTCCAGCTGCCCGTCGGCCCGCCAGCGTCCGGCGTCGCCGGTGCGGTACATCCGCTCGCCGGGCAGCGGCGCGTACGGATCGGGCGGGAACGACTCGGCGGTGAGCCCGGGCTGCTCCCAGTAGCCCCGGGCGAGGCCCGGCCCGCCCAGGTGGATCTCGCCCCGCTCACCGGGCCGCACCGGGCGCAGCCGCCCGTCCAGCACGTGCACCCGCACCCCCGGCAGCGGGCGTCCGATCGGCACCGGCGCGGCCGGGGAGTCCAGCAGCTCCGGGGTGACCTCGCAGTGCAGGGAGGTGACGGCCGCCTCCGTCACCCCGTACGCGTTGAGCAGCCGCACCCCGGGCAGCCGCTCCGCGCAGGCCAGGCAGTCGTCGGCGTGCACCACGTCCCCGCCGACCACCACCAGCCGCAGCCCGGCCGGGGCCGGGCCGCCGGGCGGCAGCAGGTCGAGCACGTGGTGCCAGTACGCGGGCGTGAAGTCGGCGACGGCCAGGCCGAGCCCGGGCAGCCGCCGGACCAGCTCGGTCGGCGCCCAGGTGTCGCGGCCGCCGAGCACCACCGTCGCCCCGGTGAGCAGCGCGGAGAACACCTGCTCCAGCGCGGTGTCGGCGCCGAGCGCGGCCAGCTGGAGCACCCGCTCGCCGGGGGCGAGGCCGTAGGCGTGGACCACCCGGTCCAGGGTGAACACCAGCGAACGGTGGGTGACCGGGACGCCCTTGGGGCGGCCGGTGGTGCCGGAGGTGTAGATCAGGTACGCGAGGTCATCGGGGGTGGCCTGGTCCGGGGTGACCTCGTCCGGAGCAGCGTCGTCCGGCCCCACCCGCTCCACCCCGTCGAACCCGTTACCGTCCGTGACCGCCACCCGCGCCCCGGAGTCCGCCACCAGCCCGGCCAGCCGCCGCTGCGGATGCGCCGGATCCAGCGGCAGAAACGCCCCGCCCGCCTTGAGCACCCCCAGCCAGGCCACCACCAGCTCCACCCCGCGCCCCAGGCAGACCGGCACCACCTGCTCCGGCCCCACCCCCCGGGCCCGCAGCGCGGCCGCCAGCCGGTCGCTGCGCGCGTCCAGCTCGCGGTAGCTCAGCGTGGCCTCCTCCCCCACCACGGCGACCGCCTCCGGGTCGTGCGCGGCCCGGGCGCGGAACAGCCCGTGCGCGGTGTCCGCGAACCCGGCCCGGGCGGCGCGGGCGGCGCGCTCCGGTGCGGCCCGCCCGTTCCGCTCCACCCAGGCCCGGCACTGCGCCCGCCCGTCCGGGCCGTAGACTTGCCGCCACCCGCCGGGCAGGGTCAAGTCCCCAGGCCAGAGCGCGTACTGGCCGTCGTCGTTCCGTACCACGGCGTGACGTCCGGAGTTCACATCCGGGCGTACGCCCCGTGCGCTGTCGGCTGCGTCGTCCACCGGCTTGACCTCGTGCTGAAGCGGCAGAATGCTGGGAGGTGCGACAATTCCGACTATACGCACTCAGGGCACACCGACAACGTCCGTCGCACAGCCCGCCGGACGCCGCTCCCCCGTGGGCCGACCGGCCCCCGAGGACCCGTCCGCAAGACCCGCCCTCGCCCGAACTCCCCCGCCCGAACGGCGGGGTGGTGTCGCGGAGGAGGTAGCCTCGTTGACTCGCCGGCGACAACGCCTGATGGTCTGTTACCTGCTCTGGATGGTGCTGTTCACCGGCATCTACTTCGCCGACCCCGGGCTGCGGATCGTCTGGTGGACGGGCATGGGCCTCGGCGGCGTCGCCGCCGTGGTGGTCGGCGTCCGGCTCAACCGGCCCCGCCACCCGCTGTTCTGGTACGTGCTGGCGCTGGCCAACCTCAGCTTCACCACGGGCGAGGCGATCCAGGCCCTGCAGCTCGACATCCTGCACCTGAACAACCCGTTCCCGTCCGTCGCCGACGGCTTCTACCTCGCCGAGTTCCTGCTGTACGCGGTCGGCCTGCTCGGCTTCATCCGCTGGCGCACCGCCCGCCAGGACCGCGCCGGGCTGTTGGACGCCCTGATCATCACCCTCGGCCTGGCCCTGCTGGTCTGGATCTACCTGATCCTCCCGTACGCCCGGAACCCGGACCTCAGCTGGATCCAGAAGGCCGTCTCGATCGCCTACCCGCTCGGCGACGTCGTCGTCCTCGCCCTGCTGCTACGGCTGTTGACCCCGCGCGGCGGCAACTCCCGCTCGCTGCAACTGCTCACCGTCGGCGCCCTCGGCCTGCTCACCTCCGACGTCCTCTACGGGCTGATCCAGCTGCACGGCACCTGGCGGATCGGCACCGGCGTCGAGCTCGGCTGGGCCGCCTTCTACACCGCCTGGGGCGCGGCCGCGCTGCACCCGTCGATGGTCGAGCTGACCAGACCCGTCCCCACCCAGCAGCCGGACCTCTCCGCCACCCGGCTCGCGCTGCTGACCCTGGCCTCGCTGATCGCGCCCGGCATCCTGATCATCGAGTCGCTGGCCGGCAACACCAGCAACGCGGGCGTGATCGGCGCCTTCTCCGCGCTGCTCTACCTGCTGGTGCTGGCCCGGCTGGCCGTCGTGGTGGTCGCCCGCCGCCAGGCGGTGGCCCGGGAACGGGCGCTGCGCGAGGCGGGCGCCCGGCTGACCGCGGCGGTCACGGTGGCGGAGGTCGCCGACGCCGTCCAGTCCGCCGCCTCCACCCTGATGCCCGCCGAGCGGGGGCACGTCGCGCTGCTCGCGGTCACCGAGTCGGGGGTGCTGCACGTCCGCCGGGCCGGCAACAGCAAGGCGGGCGGCCGCGACAACCGTGGCGAGGACGTCGGCCGCGACGGCGCCGGCCGGGCCCCGGAGCAGGCCCAGCACGAGGCCCTCGCCCGCCTCGCCGCCCACCGCGAGACCCGCCTGCTGCCCGTCGGCTCCGACGAGCTGCCCACCCACCTCGGCGACATGCCCGCCGCCCTGGTCTGCCCGCTCACGCTGGCCGAACGCCCCTCCGGCGACCCGCTGATCGGCGCGCTCGTGGTCACCGGCACCGAACAGGAGCTGACCAGCCTCTGGGGCTCGCTGGAGATCCTGGCCGCCCAGGCGGCCCTGGCCGTCGAACGCCAGGTGCTGAGCCAGGAGATCACCCGGCGCAACAGCGAGCTGTACTTCCGCACCCTGGTGCAGAACGCCAGCGACGTCATCCTGATCCTCGACGCCGACGACGGCATCCGCTACGCCTCCTCCTCCGCCGAGCGCGTGCTGGGCCGCCCCGACCTGGACGGCACCCTGCTGACCGACCTCGTCCCGCCCGAGGACAGCCGGGAGGTCGGCACGGCGCTGGCCCGGATGCGCGGCTCCGGCGAGCCGCCCCGCGGCGACCAGCCGCGCGAGCACTGGCGGCTGCTGCGCCAGGACCGCACCCCGATCGAGGCCGAGGTGCGCTACACCGACCTGCGCGACGACCCGACGGTCGGCGGCCTGGTGCTCACCCTGCGCGACGTGACCGAGCAGCGCCAGATGGAGCGCGAGCTGACCCACCGGGCCTTCCACGACTCGCTGACCGGCCTCGCCAACCGGGTGCTGTTCCAGGACCGGGTCGGCCACGCGCTCTCCCGCGGCGAACGCAGCGGGGCCGTCACCGGAGTGCTGTTCATCGACCTGGACGACTTCAAGGTGGTCAACGACACCCAGGGCCACGCGGTCGGCGACGAACTGCTGGTCGCCGTCTCGCTGCGGATCTCCACCGCGCTGCGCAGCTCGGACACCGCCGCCCGGCTCGGCGGCGACGAGTTCGCCGTCCTGGTCGAGGACGCGTCCTGCCCGACCGACGTGGACACCCTCGCGGCCGGCGTGCTCGCGGTCTTCGCCGAACCGTTCAAGCTCAGCGCGGGCGCCGTCCGGGTCAGCGCCAGCATCGGGGTGTCCACCACCGAGGACAGCGTGGACTCCGCCGAACTGCTCGCCCACGCCGACCTCGCGCTCTACTCCGCGAAGGCGGCCGGCCGCCGCCAGTGGTGCCACTACCAGCCCGCCCTGCAGGCCGGGATGGTGGAACGGCACGAGATGAACGAGAACCTGGACTCCGCCATCGCCGAATCCGCCTTCCAGCTGTACTACCAGCCGATCGTCGACCTGCGCACGGGCGACCTGGTGGCCTTCGAGGCCCTCGTCCGCTGGCCGCACGACCGGCGCGGCATGGTGCTGCCCGACGAGTTCATCTCCCTCGCCGAGGAGAGCGGCCAGATCGTCCCGCTCGGCGCCTGGGTCCTCGAACGCGCCGCCGAGGAGGCCGCCGCCTGGCACGCCGCCAGCTCCGCCGCCCGCACCGCCACCGGCCGCCCCCCGCTGCGCGTCAACGTCAACGTCTCCGCCCGCCAGTTCCGCGACGCCGGCTTCGTCGACGTGGTCCGCCACGCCATCGACACCTCCGGCATCGACCCGCGCACCCTCGTCCTGGAACTCACCGAATCCGTCCTCATGCGCCGCGACGACCGGCTGCGCGCCGACATGGCCACCCTCGGCGAACTCGGCATCGGCCTCGCGATCGACGACTTCGGCACCGGCTACTCCTCGCTGTCGTACCTGCGCGAGTTCCCGATCTCCCTGCTGAAGATCGACAAGTCCTTCATCGACGGACTCGGCCTCTCCGCCCAGCAGTACGCCCTGGTCGAGGGCATCACCCGGATCGCCGACACCCTCGGCGTCCAGGTCATCGCCGAAGGCATCGAACACCCCGACCAGCGCGACCTGCTCGCCGCCATGGGCTGCCCGCTCGGGCAGGGGTACCTGTTCGCGCACCCGATGGACGGCGCGCACGCCCGGGTGCTGGTGCGGCGGACGACGTTCGAGCCGGCGTAGGGCCCTGACGATATTTCCGGCATATCGGAACCTTGCCGACGAATCGTCATTCCGTGAACGTCCCGAACCGTTGATCCGTTACGGAATCTTCATCCCCGTTGGCCATCCGGGGCTCATCGCCAATGAGAGATTGTGAATCGGCTTTTACCAAAGCCATGCGAAACATTGGCGATCTCTTGAGAGAGTCTTGATGACACGACGGTCTCAGGCCTCGTCCGGTTCCACGGACGGGGCCTTCTCCACGCGCAGGACACGGCGGATAGCCGCGATCCTGACGCTCGGTCTGCTCGTACAGACCGGTGTCGCGGTGGACGCGATCACGGCGGCCCCCGCGGCCGCCGCGCCCACGCCGCCCGTACCCCCGGTCGCGCCCGCCACCGAGGCGCTCGACGAGGCGTCCGCCCTGCTCACGGCCCGGCTGCAGAAGCGGCGGATCGAAGTCACCGGCGCCCGCACCGAGTTCACCACCCTGTGGGCCAACCCCGACGGCACGCTCACCTCCGACCGGTCCACCGGGCCGATCCGGATGAAGGTCGGCGAGGCCTGGGTGCCCGTCGACACCACCCTGGTGCAGACGCCCGACGGCAAGGTCGCGCCGAAGGCCCACCCGGGCGGGGTGGTCTTCGAGGGCGGCGACGCCGGGGTGACGGTGGGCGACAGCCTGCCGGGCACCGGCCCGACGGGGGTTCCGACAGCCGCTCCGACGGGGGTTCCGACGGCGGTTCCGACGGCCGCACCCAGCGCGACGCCGACGGCCACGCCCACGGCGACGCCTTCGGCAAGCGGCTCCGCCTCCCCCGCCGCCTCGCCCTCCGCTTCCCCGCCGGCCGACCCGACCCGGGCCTCCCGCGCGGGCGTCCGCCCCGCCGCCGACCCGAAGCCGTCCGACCCCAAGCCCGCCGACCCGAAGCCGTCCGACCCCAAGCCCGCCGAGCGCGAGCTGGTCAAGATCGGCTCCGGTGAGCAGCAGGTCAAGTTCGGCTGGCTCGGCAAGCTGCCCAAGCCCCGGCTGGAGGGCAACAAGGCGACCTACGTCGACGCCCGCCCGGGCGTCGACCTGGTCCTGGAGGCCACCCGGACCGGCTTCGAGCAGTTCCTGATCGTCAAGGACCGTGCCGCCGTCGCCCAGACCGGCACCGTGACGATCCCGCTCGACACCACCGGCCTCACCGTCGCCCCGCAGCAGGACGGTTCGATCCAGCTGCTCGACAAGGCGAGCGGCAAGGCCGCCGTCCGGATCCCGGCCCCCGTGATGTGGGACGCCGTCGTGGACCCGGCCTCGCAGGAGCACCTGAACCGCGGCGCGGTGACGATGCAGCTGCGCGGCCAGGGTGCCGACACCGAGCTGGTGTTCACCCCGGACGCCGGCTTCCTGGCGGACCCGAAGACCCGGTTCCCGGTCACCGTCGACCCGGTGGTGGACGTCGGCACGACCTTCGACACCTACGTCCAGACCAACGAGAACATCGACGCCTCCGCGTCGACCGACCTCAAGCTGGGCAGCTACGACGGCAAGGTCGTGGCCCGGTCGTTCCTGACCGTCCCGGGCGGGTCGTTCAACGGCAAGCAGATCCTGGGCGCCACGCTCCACCTCGCCAACTACCACTCCTCGTCCTGCACCCCGAAGCAGTGGGAGGTGTGGAACGCGGGCGGCGCGGCCTGGTGGACCCGCTGGGGCAACCAGCCCGCCATGGAGCGCAAGTGGGCCACGTCGAACGACACCTACGACGTCGCCGGCGACGGTGACAACCACGACTGCTACGCCCCGGACGGCACCTTCTGGGCCAAGGCCGACGTCACCGAGATGATCCGGCACTTCGCCGGGTTCGGCTACAACGACTACGGCTTCGCCCTCAAGGCCGCCGACGAGTCCAGCAGCCTGTCCTGGAAGCGGTTCAGCTCCGCCGAGGGCTACTGGCCGCCGTTCATCTCGATCACGTACAACACCGTCCCGGCGACCCCGGCGACCGTGGAGGTCCTGCCCTCGCAGCAGGGCAACCCCCGCTACACCTCGGACCCGAACCCGCGCTTCCAGGTGCAGGCGGCCGACCCCGACGGTGACCCGCTGAAGGTCTATCTGGACCTGTGGCGCGGCGGCACCTTCGTCGGCAGCATCGTCCGGGACACCCCGAACGGCGCGATCGCGACCGTCCGCCCCTCCGACTACGGCATCGCCCGCCTCGACGAGGGCGTGCAGTACTCGATCTGGGCCATGCTCGACGACGGCAAGTCCCGCTCCGGCTGGGTGGGCACCAACGTCGTCGCCGACACGGTCAAGCCCGGTACGCCGTTCGTGAGTTCGGCCGACTACCCGGCGGACGGCCTCTGGCACGGCACCGCCAACCAGCCGGGTTCGTTCACCTTCTCGCCCGCCCCGGGCACCGACGACACCACCGCCTACGTCCACACCCTGGACGGCGGCGCCCCGGTGACCGTCCCCGCGACCGGCGCGCTGACCACGTCGATCACGCCGACCACCGAGGGCCGGCGCGTGCTCAGCGTGCAGTCCAAGGACCGTGCGGGCAACCTGTCCCCGCCCGCGACGTACGTGTTCCACGTCGGCCAGGCGGGCATCAGCTCGCCGGTCAACGGCACCCAGGCGGCGAAGCGCGTCAAGCTCTCCGTCGACGCCCAGACCCAGTTCAAGCGGGTCCTCTACCAGTACCGCCGCGGCCCGGGCGCCACCGAGTACACCGTCCCGCGCGCCAACCTCACCAAGGCCGACAACTCCCCGGTCACCGAGGACAAGCCGCGCCTCGCGGACCTCGGCCCGCACGCCAACTGGAACGCGCTCGACACCCTCGGCCAGGTCGGCGGCGTCGTCCAGGTCCGGGCCGTGCTGTTCCCCGAGGACGGCTCCGGCAACGGCTACACCACCGTCTGGAACACCATGACGGTCGACCGCAACGCCGACGGCGCGGCGAGCACCGGCATCGGCCCCGGCTCGGTCAACCTGCTCACCGGTGACTACTCGACGGATGTCACCGACGCCGACGAGTTCGGCATGTCGGTCAAGCGGACCGCCTCCTCGCGCGACCTCGGCCGCGGCTGGCAGCCCCAGGGCGAGCGCCTGACGCTCAACCAGCGCCAGATCGGCGCCGACACCACGGGCTTCACCCCCGGCCAGGCGACCGTCACCCGCTCCACGACGCGGGGCCACGACAGCTCGACCGACTCGCTGTCGGTCACCCCGGCCGCCTCCGGCTGGGACTCCTTCGCCGCGCTGGGCCCCGAGTACACCATGGGTCAGGGCATGAAGCCCGGCCGCACCTACCGGCTGACCGGCTGGATCCACGTCCCCGGCGCGACCGGACTGGACAGCCCGCTGCCCAACCGCGGCCTTCGCCTCGTCGGCGTGTACCGCACCCCGGCCGGCTACGGCGAGACGGCCTCCCCGAAGGCCTCCTTCACCGACGGCTGGCAGCAGTTGACGGTCGACATGGCCGTCCCGGCCGACGCGACCGAGGCCTGGTTCCGCCTCTACAACGGCAATGCCGGGGGCAGCGGCAAGGAGGTGTTCTTCGACGACCTGTCCCTGAAGGAGATCGTCGCCCCCTTCGGTCCCCAGTGGGCCGGCGGCCCCGACGCCGGGACCGGCGGTGACTACCGCGCGCTGTCCTTCCCGCAGTCCGACCTCGTCGAGATCAAGGGCAACGACGACACCTCGCTGACCTTCGCCAAGGGCAACGACGGAACGTTCTTCCCCGAGCCCGGCGCCGAGTCCATGACGCTGAAGGCCATCCCGGCCAAGTCCGGCGCGATCGTGCTGTCCACCTCGGGCCAGTGCCTGGAGGTCCCGGGCGGCGTGCCCGGCAACGGCTCCCGGCTGCAGCCGGCCGCCTGCAACGGCGCCGCCAACCAGCAATGGACCCGCGGCGACGACCTCACCCTGCGACTGCTGGGCTACTGCCTGGACAACCCGCTGGGCCAGGTCGACAACGGCACCCCGCTCGTCCTGTGGACCTGCAACGGCGGTGACAACCAGCGCTGGGAGGTCCGCCCCGACAACACCGTGATGAACCGCCACTCGGCGAAGTGCCTGGACGCCGACAAGGGCGCCTCAGTCTGGGTCTGCTGGGCGGGCCCCAACCAGATCTGGGACCTCCAGACCGCCGGCACCACCTACGAACTGACCGAGCTGGACGGCTCCAAGACCGTCTTCGCCCGCCAGGCCGGCTCGAACATCTACCAGGTGGTCAGCGAGACGGGGCCCGAGGCCGCGTCGACCACCCGCTACCAGTACGACACCACCGACGGCCGCTCACTGGTCAAGCGCGTCATCCCGGCCGTCGAGCCGGGCGTCGACGACGCCAACGGCTGCACGGTCGACCCGCTGCCGCGCGGCTGCGAGGTGATGGAGTACGACTACGCCAAGGCGACGACAGCGACGGCCTCGGCTCCGGGTGACCACCTGGACCGCGTCCGCGGTGTGAAGGTCTGGTCGTGGAACCCGGCCACCTCCAAGCAGGAGGCCGTCGAGGTCGCGCACTACGCGTACGACGACCGTGGCCGCCTGGTGCAGGCGTGGGATCCGCGGCTGGCCACGCCGTTGAAGATCTCCTACGGCTACGACGACACCGGCCGGGTCACCCGGATCGGCGCCGCCGGTGAGCAGCCGTGGAGCTTCGACTACGGCAAGGCCGCGACCGACCAGGACCCGGGCCGACTGCTCAAGGTGCGGCGCAACACCCTCGCGCCGGGCAGCAAGGACCAGGTCATCGGCGAGAACGCGACCAACGTCGTGTACGAGGTGCCGTTGACCCGTGCCGCGGGCGGACCGTACGACCTGGCGGGCGCCGACGTGGCCACGTGGGCGCAGACCGACGCGCCGACGGACGCCACCGCGGTGTTCGGCCCGGAGGACGTCCCCGCCGTCAACACCGCGTCGGCGGCCAAGCCGGGGCCGGACGGCTACAAGCCGGCCGCCGTCCACTACCTCAACGCCTCCGGCAACGAGGTCAACACCGCCGTCCCGTCCATCACCCCCGGTGGTGACATCAGCACCTCCGAGTACGACCGCTACGGCCACGTCGTGCGCTCCATCACGGCGACCAACCGTTCGATCGCACTCGGCACCCACCCGGACGCCGAGAAGTTCGCCGCCGAGCTGAACCTGCCGACGGACACCGCGTCGCGGGCCCGTCTGCTGGACTCGCGCACGGTCTACTCCGCCGACGGCATCGACGTCGTCGACACCCTGGGCCCGGCCTACCGCGCCTCGCTCGCCGAGCAGGTCGACGGCCAGACCACCCCGGTCGCCGTGACCTCCGAGGCCGAGAAACTGCCGCAGCTGGGTACCAACACCAAGGTGCAGGTCGACAGCGACTGCTGCGGCCTGACCTGGTCCGGGGGTGCCCACCTGGGCATCCGCGGCACGGCGGCTGGCTCGTTCGACAGCATGCGGGTCAGCGTCCCCGAGGAGGGCGACTACGTCCTCTCCGGCCAGCTCACCAAGAACAGCGACCACGGCGTCATCCAGTGGGCGATCGACGGCCAGAACGTCGGCCGGCCGATCGACACCTACAACGCCACCGCCGTGATCTCCCCGTTCACCGTCGGCCAGTCGGTGCGCCTGGCCCGCGGCGACCACGAGCTCAAGCTCACCCTGGTCGACACCAACGCGGCCAGCGGCGGCGAGCGCTTCCACACCGGCATCGACACCGTCGCCCTCACCAAGACGACCGTCAACCCGACCCTCCCGGCGGGCACTTCGGTCGTGGCGCGGGACCACAACACCAACACCTACGACGAAGGGAAGCCCGACGGCCAGGCCTACCACCTGGTCACCACCGCCACCGACGGCGCCCGCATCGACGGCTACGCCGAGGACGTGGAGCTACGCGTCACCAAGCACGGCTACGACGCGCCCATCGGGGGCACCCCCGGCTGGACGCTGAAGACGGCGACGTCGGTCACCACCGACGCCCTCGGCGCCAAGCTGACGGCCTACGTCAAATACGACCCGGCCGGGCGGGCTCTGGAATCCCGCAAGCCGGGCTCCAACGGCAGCGACGCCGGCACCGTCAAGTCGGTGTTCTACACCGCCGGGGCCAACCCGGACGACACCGCCTGCGCCAACCGCCCCGAGTGGGCGGGCCTGCCCTGTGCCACGCTGCCGGGCGGCACGATCACCGGGGCCGACGCGACCCGGATGCCGACCACCCTGCCGGTGAAGCGAGTGACCCGCTACTCGTCGTTCAACCAGCCGGAGGAGGTCACCGAGGCCAATGCGGGCAAGTCCCGCAAGACCGTCACCGGCTACGACGGCCTGGACCGGATCGTCTCCACCGAGATCACCTCGGACGACGGCAAGCCCCTGCCCAAGGTCACCGCCGAGTACGACCCGGCGACCGGCGACGCGGTGAAGACCACCGCCGACGGCAAATCCCTGACCCGGGTCATGGACACCCTCGGCCGCCTGATCTCCTACACCGACGCCGACGGTGCCACCACCACCACGGAGTTCGACCGCTACGGCAAGCCGGTGAAGGTGAGCGACCCGACCGGGTCCACCACCTACGGCTACGACCGTGCCAAGGAGCCGCGCGGGCTGGTCACCTCGGTGACCGACAGCGTCGCGGGCGAGTTCACCGCGACGTACGGACCCGACGGCCAGCTGGTCGAGCAGACCTACCCCGGCGGGATCGTCCGCAAGGACACCTTCAACGCGGTCGGCGAGGCCACCGGCCGCAGCTACACCCGCAGTTCCGACAACACGGTGGTCTGGGCCCAGACCACCGACATCTCCACCCAGGGCCAGGTGGCCAAGGACACCAGCTCCACCGCCACCCGCTCCTACCGGTACGACCGGCTCGGCCGGCTGGTGAAGGCCGAGCAGACCACGGCCGCCGCCGGCTGCGTGACCCGGCAGTACGCCTTCGACGCCCACTCCAACCGCCTGTCCAAGCAGACCTCCCCGCGCGGGGCGGCCGGCGAGTGCAGCACGGCCGGGGCCACGGCGGAGAACCACACCTACGACAGCGCCGACCGCCTCACGGACGCGGGCTTCGCCTACGACGCCTTCGGGCGCACGGTGAAGACCGCCACCGGCGCGACCAACACCTACTGGGCCAACGACCGCGTCGCCGCCCAGGAGAAGGGGGACACCAAGCAGGAGTGGGCCGTTGACGCCGCTCACCGCCTGACCGCGTTCACCACCGGCAAGAAGCAGGCCGACGGCAGCTGGGCCAACGCCACGTCGAAGCTGAACCACTACGGTGACGACTCCGACCACGTCCGGTGGACCGTCGAGGACACCACCCAGGGCACTCTGACCCGCAATGTGTCAGGCCCCGACACCGACCTGGTCGCCACCACCGGCAAGACCGGTGACGTCCAGCTGCAGTTGACCAACCTGTTCGGCTCGGTGGTCATCACCACGGACACCGCACTGACCAAGCCGGTGGTGCTGGACTTCGACGAGTTCGGCATCCCGCAGGACAGTCAGGCGAACGTCCGCTACGGCTGGCTCGGCGGCAAGCTCCGCTCCGCCGAGGCCCAGGATGGCGACATCCTGATGGGCGCCCGTCTCTACAGTCCGGCCCTCGGCCGCTTCCTCCAGGTCGACCCGGTCCCCGGTGGGAATGCCAGTCCGTACGACTACTGCACCGGCGACCCGGTCAACTGCACCGACCTCGACGGCAACTGGGGCATGCCCAAGTGGCTGAAGAAGACGGTCGAGGTGGTCGCCAAGGTCGCCGAGGTGGCCGCCTACATCCCCGGCCCCATCGGCGCCGTCGCGGCCACCGTCTCGGCGGTCTCCTACGCCGCCACGGGCAACTGGGAGAAGGCCGCCGAAATGGCGGTCACGGCAGTCGCCCAGACGGTCGGTGCCGGTCCCGTGGTCAAGGCGGCGGCCACCGTCGTGAAGACCGTGCGGGTCGCCTCCCGAGCTGCTCGGGCGGCACCGGAGGCCAGAGCCACGTTCCGGGCCGTCGCAAGTTCGCCGATCAAGAACTTCGCGTCCAAGCTGGTTCGGCAGGCCCCGCGCCGTCAGACCCCTTGGCATCCCACGACGTTCCAGAGCAAGGCCGAGGCGGTGGCACAGGCCAAGACCGACGCCAGGGCCGCCGGACGCGCCCGTTATCGTGATGAGTGCAGTAAGCGCGGGCACGTACACGTCGATCATTTCGACACGCACGGCCGAATCGGCGTAACCATGCACTACAAATACATCACGAAGAATCCTCCGAAGGTCTCGACCGTAAGGCGACACGGAAAGCAGAAGGTTCGGCGCTGACCGGTACTGATTGATCTGGCCCGTCCACCAGCTGCCGGTCCACCCTTGCAAGGGTGGACCGGCAGCCCGCGCCAATGGGAGCATGAGAGATGGCAAAAAAGAACAGGCGGGAGCCGACGCTGAGCGAAGTCCTGGCCGGCCTTCCCCCCTCGACCAACGCACCAGGCGGCTTCATTCCATCCCCGGCCGATCGCGACGAATTCACGGACGAATCCGGATTCACCTGGCAGAAGATCCGTGGACCGATTGAACGCAGGCTGGCCGCGCGACTCGTCGAAAACGCCGATGTCATGATCGTGGGCTGGGGCGCGGGTCAGGAACTTCGCCATCTGGCGACCGAGGAACGCGGCGCAGTATGGAAGGAGATCAAGGACCGCCTTCGCACGCCGAACATTCCCAGCTATCGGCCCTTCGAATACGCATCTGCGGACGGCCTCAGCCTGCTCTACATCGAGGAGAACTGCTGAGCGGCACATGGAGGCCAGGAGAGGAACAACGTGTCCGTCGAGGAGAATCCCGACATCCAAGCAGCCGTCCGACTGCTGATCCAGACGCTGGAGCGGCATGCCCGGGTCATGGCCGGCAGCAACCCGGCCCCGCCGGACGCCGTGACGGCCGAGGACGCGGTGCGCGCAGCGGCCGTGGCATACGCCGATGCGGTGATGAACCACAACGGCTGGGGCCACCCGTTCAACCTCGAGTTCGCCGATGAGGCCACCACGGATGGCGGCCAGGAGGAAACGCCGCCCGCCCTCGGCGAGGCGGTGCGCCTCAGCGTGGAAGGACGCTGGGACTTCTACGTCGAGGACAGCGCGGCCTGGTCCGATTACGTCGCCGCCCGACTCGCGGAACTCGGTGCGGGCGACTGCGCTCCGGACCTGACCGGTCCCGGGTACGCCCTCCGGGAACTCCTCGCCCATGACGACTTCACTGCACGGTTCACCGCGCACGGACTCCGTGACGGCGGTAACGCGGTATTCGCCGGGGAGGTCGAGCGGACGCTCGCCGAGGAGATTTGACCGCCGCTCCACCCCTTCTCCGACTGACGCACTGTCACAGTGCACGCTCTGCCGTCGAGACGTCATAGGAGACCGACCGATACCGAGGAGTGAGATGACGGAACATTCAAGGCTCCTGGTGGAGAACAAGCTGGACAAGAAGGTCGAGCTGACCCTCGAACCGGTCGGAACCGACCACTGGATGAACCCCGGCGAGACCTTCACCCTGGTCTTCGACGCGTCCAGCGGCGACGCCCCTCACATCCAGCTGACCAGCGCCGGCCTTTCGGTGTGGCTGGACAACGACTCAGGTCAACTCCTGGACGCCAACGGGGACCAGGTCGAATGCGGCTACCAGCGGCCGACCAAGCTGGAGGCGCTCCACAACAAGTGGCTCCGACGCAAGCCCTGACGGAGCCGGAGAAATGGAAACAACAACGGGATCAGCCACTGATCGTCCGCACGGAATCTGACTGATCCCCGACGCCGGTAACGGCGGGGCACCCGTATCGGCTGCCCCGCCGTTACCGATTCCAGGGATTGAACACGGCAGCGCAATGTGCACGAACCCTCAGCGCCTTCGAAGAATGACCACCCCCGAAGCACCGTTGATCCATTCTTCAGGATCTCGCCGGGCGACCTCCGTCCAGAAGCCGCCCGGGCGGTTGTGCCCCCGGGCCCCTAACGGCCGATCCGGATCAAGGCGGCCCGGATCCGGCGCACCTCGGAGCCCTCGGCCCAGCCGCAAGAATTGGCGCAAGGCGAAACTCTCCAGCTGATCAGAAGTAGCCGATGAATCGGGTCGCCCACTTCCGTGCGGAAGTGGGCGACCCGAGCAATTCACCCACCCACGCTCATGCCATACTCTTCGAATGGAACGCAAGGTGAAATTCAAGGTCGAGATCGAGAACCGTAGCGACCGGCGAATGGAGCTGATGCTCGAGCCCGAAGGCAGCGACATCTGGTTGGAGCCCGGCGAGGCCGTCGTCGTGAACAGCGAGGCGCCGCCCACCACAGAAATCCCCTTCGTCGTTCAGATGACGAATGACGGCGTGTCGGTCTGGTCCAACTACGGACCGGGCTCGGTATCCACTCGGGCCGGCGAGGACCTCGACACCGGACACAACAGGCCGGACGACGCCTATCCGGAGCTGAAGGATTCCGCCATCGAAGGATTCAGGGTCATCACCAAGAAGTTCCGGAAAAGGTGACATGCGCGCACGCTTCATCGGACTGGATCCCTGGATCCCGCCGCTCGACACCGTCGAGATCCGGGCGGCCGGCCGGCACCTGGACCTCCACAACGACACCGCGCTCCTGGGCGTCCGCCTGGGCGGGTACCCGGTAGTCGCCCTCACCATCGACTTCCGGCACGACCGCCACGGGGCCTTCGCGCTGGCATTCCGGGACGTCGAGGAACTGCACCTGGAGCAGAGCGGGCTCAGCTCCGACGGCTGGTCCGGCACGCCGGAGGGCGAGCCCGAGGGCGTCGACATCGTCCAGTACTACGAGTACGGCCGCGAGCTGCCGCCGGTCTTCGAGATCCAATCGGTCGACCTGCGCCTGAAGTTCCGCGCCTGGGAGGTCGAGTACCTCCCAGGCAACGGGCGTTGACCTCGGTGGCGGAGCGTCCGGAAGCGCTCCGCCGTCGGCCTCCCCCGGCGTCCCGGCCGGGCGGCTGTGCCCCCGGTCCCCTAACGGCCGATCCGGATCAGGGCGGCCCGGATCCGGCGCACCTCGGGGTCCTCGGCCCAGCCGTGGGCCGTGCAGGCGCGGACCAGGCCGGCGGCGGCTGACGTCAGGGAGTCCACGGGGAGTTCCGCCGAGCGGGACTCGGCCGTGAGGATGACGGCGCCGTTCTCGCCGCTGGCCAGCTCGACCCGGAACGGGCCGTCGTAGAAGCGCACCCGGCGTCGGCGGCGTGGGGCGGAGGCCACCTCCGCGAAGGCGTCGAGGAGTTCGGCGGCGAACAGCACCGGGAAGTCCGACCAGCCCTGCTCCGGGAAGGCCTCACCCTCGATCTCACACCACACTCCACCCCAGATCGGGCCCGACCCGGTCCGCTCCAACGACTCCGTGTCCCAGTGCACCGTCATGCTGCGACGATATGCGGTTGCCCGCGGGCTCGGCTGGCGGTGAGGATGTCCGATTCGGTGCGCGGCGGGAGGAGATCGGCATGGCCCCGGCAGGGAAGTCCTGGTTTGCGGTGCGGTGTGTGTTCCGGTGGGAGGCCTCGGAGGGGCCGTGTTATGAGGAGCGGCTGACGTTGTGGCGGGCGGCGTCGACGGAGGAGGCGATCGGGCGGGCGGAGGTGGAGGCCGGGCGGTATGCGTGCGAAAACGGGTTCAGGCAGCTGGAGTTCGCGCAGTCGTACCGGCTGGCCACCGACGGGCGGCCGGGTGACGGGGACGAGGTGTTCTCGCTGTTGCGCGGGAGTGAGCTGGACGGGGAGGCGTACCTGGACCGGTATTTCGACACCGGTCACGAGCACCAGACGACGATCCCGGGCGAGTAGCGGGTGGATGAACCGGGCGGCGGTCAGGGAGACTTGACCGCCGCTTCACCCTTTTCCGGCTGACGCACTGTCACACTGTGCGCCCCGCAGTCGAGACGAGGAGCCCTGATGGACAGCAGACGACCCCTGATCGAGGACTTCCCCGCACATCCGGACGGCGATCCGGCGGGCGATCTGGCGCGGGCCGTGCAGGAGCGGCGGGCGGCGCTCGGGTGGTCGGTGGCGGAGCTGGCGGAGCGGTCGGGGCTGGCCGAGGGGCAGCTGCGGGCGGTCGAGGCGGGGCACGCGGCGCCGACGCTGCCGCTGCTGGCGGCGCTGTCGGAGGCGCTACGGGTGGTCGACTGAGCGGCCTTCGGCGCGCAGGAGGCCAAGGAGGCCGGGGAAACGGGTGTCGAGGTCGGCGCGGCGCAGGGTGGCGGCGCGGCTGTTGCCGCGGTCGACCTGGCGGATCAGGCCGGCTTCGCGCAGGACGCGGAAGTGGTGGGTGAGGGTGGATTTGGAGACCGGGAGGTCGAAGGAGGCGCAGGTGCGGGCGGTGCCGTCGGCTTCGCGGAGCAGGGCGGCGACGACGCCGTAGCGCAGCGGGTCGGCGAGGGCGCCCATGACCGTGCGCAGGTCGAGTTCGTCGACGGCGGGGTGGCCTTCTTCGTCGGGCATGGCTGCCGGTCCTCCCGGGCAGGGCTCAGGTATGGGTTGCATCGTACCTCGACGGCGTGGCGGCGTGGTGCCGTGGCGGCGACCCAACGAGTCGACACCTCCCAATGAGGCCTGTCCGGTCAGTACGCCAACACGCCGATGAAGCAAGGGAGTTCACCCGCACGAGTGATTGTCGACGCTCCGCATACTGACCGACACTCGGAGTATCCGGAGAGCCCGTGGAGGCTCTCCCGGCGTTAGGAGAGCCGCCATGACCGCAGCCGAATCCTCCGCCTCCCACAGCCCGCAGATCGCGGGCAGCTCGCAGCCCACCAGCCCCGGACAGGAGCTCGCCGCGATCGGCGGCAACGTCGGCGCCGTGTGGCGCGGCTGGTGGACCTGGACCCCCTCGCACGGGACGTTCAACCTGCAGATCCCCTGGAACGTCATCGGGATCGACTCCACCGTCGTCATCACCGCCTCCGAGATCGACTCCAACGGGAACCGCTTCGTGGGCGCCGCCGCCTTCCAGGTGTCGAGCATCGCCCCCGGCAACGGGATCGTGACCTTCAAGATCAACATCGGCTGGAGCAGCTCCATCCCGATGCGCACCGACGTCCTGGTCTTCAACTGAGACTGACCGGACCTCGACGCAGGGAGAACAACGGGAGTGGGAAGTCGGCCGAGCCGACTTCCCACTCCCGACCCTTTTCGCGCCCGGCCCTTTTCGCTCCCGACCGTCCTCGCGGCCGGCCGCGCATCAGCCCGGGGATGTAAACCCGTGGACCAATGCGCCCGGCCGGGAGATCAATCACCGGGCTGATGCCGCTCCCCGGCGCCCCGTGACAGCGTTCCGCGCATGGACACCACGCCGTTCACCGGCCCCACCGGACTGACCCGCCGTCGCATGCTGGGCACCGCACTGGCCCTGGGCGCCGCCGCCCCGCTCGGCCTGGCCTCCACCGCCCTGGCGGCCACCCCCACCGCGCCCACCTCACCCACCGCGCCCACCACCCCGAGCGGCACGCCCGCCCGGCTCACCCTGCCCGAGCCCACCGGCCCGCACCGCATCGGCACGGTCGACCTGCACCTGCGCGACACCTCCCGGCCGGACCCCTTCGCCGGCCCCGGCCGCTTCCGCGAACTGATGGCCGCCGTCTGGTACCCCGCCCGGAAGGCCGAGGAGCTCCCGCTCGCCCCCTGGCTGTCCGACGGCGCGCTCAAGGCCTTCCTGGACGACGCCGGCTACCAGCTCCCGATCACCGCCGGCCCGCTGACCGCCGCGCGCCTGGGCGCGCCCGTCCACCGCCCCGGCCACCGGCTGCCCGTCATCGTCTACTCGCACGGCGCCCACGCCCACCGGGCCGTCAACACCGTGATCGTCCAGGAACTCGCCAGCCACGGCTACGTCGTGGTCACCGTCGACCACACCTGGGACGCCTTCACCGAGTTCCCCGACGGCCGCGTGCTCACCCCGTGGATCGAGGGCGCGCCCAGGATCAGCCCGAACGACTGCGCCGCCGACGCCCGGTTCATCCTCGACTGCGTCGAGGAGCTCGCCGCCGGCCGCAACCCCGACGTCGACGGCAAGGCCCTCCCCGAGGGCCTCCTCTGCGCCCCGGACCCGGCCGACGTCGGCATGTTCGGCTGGTCCAAGGGCGGCTCGGCCACCGCCGCCGTCATCATGGCCGACCGGCGCGTCCGGGCCGGCCTCGCCATCGACGGCCCGATGGGGGCGATCACCGTCACCGACCTCGACCGGCCGTTCATGATGCTCACCGCCGAGTTCGGCCGCGACCAGAACCCGGACGCCGTCACCTTCTGGAACCACCTGCGCGGCTGGCACCTCAACATCCAGGCCGACGGCGTCCGCCACAACTCCTACGAGGACGCCGCCATCCTGATGCCCCAGGTCGGCAAGCTGCTCAACATCCCCGACGCGCAGATCCAGCGGATGGTCGGCACCCTGCCCGCCGACCGCTCCGCCCGCATCCAGCAGTCCTACCCGCTCGCCTTCTTCGACCGCCACCTCCGGCACCGTCGCAGCCCGCTCCTCGACGGGCCCTCGCCGAAGTTCCCGGAGGTCAAGTTCCTGCCGTGACGGGACTCCTGCCGTGACGAGGCGGTGGGCGGCCGCCACGGGGGTGCGGCCGCCCACCGGTCCGGGCCGCGACGCCGTTACGGTGTCGCGCCGTTACGGTGTCGCGCCGTTACGGTGTCGCGGCGTTACGGTGTCGCGGCCCGGATCTCGTCCAGGGACTCGGTGAGCACGCCCCGCGCCCGGGTGAACCAGTCGGCGATCACCGCGGCCTCGTCCGGCGTGTAGTCGGCGAGCAGCGCGCCGATGCGCTCGTAGTACGGGCCGTAGACCTGCATGATGCGCTGCTGCGCGTCGTCCGCCATCACCACCCGCACCCGCCGGCGGTCGCCCGGGTCGGCCTCCCGGCGCGCGTACCCGGCCTTCTCCAGCCGGTTGAGCACACCGGTGACGGCCCCGGTGGTCAGGTGGGCGCGCTCGGCGAGGTCGCCGGCGGCCAGCGACTCGTCGGCCAGTGCGGCCCCGATCACGAAGCCGAGGCAGGTCAGGTCCGTCACATTGAGCCCGAGCCGGGCGGCGATGTCCTGCTGGCCGAACTGGGCCAGCGCGATCATCTGGTCCATCGCGTACAGCGCCTGCTCGGGCGTCGCCCGGGGGCGCGGCTTGCCCTTCACCCAGGATCTCCTTAGCATCTAAGTAACTTATCTCGTGAGATAAACGAAGCGGTTCCGCCTGTTCACCGCCACCCACCCATCTCACACCACTGGAGGATCCATGAGTGCCCACGGTGATCACGACATGGGACACACCGTCGCCGGCTGGACGGGCTCCGCCCTCGCGACCACCGGTTTCGCCGTCGCCGGCGCGGCCCTCGTGCTCGGCTGGGCACCCGGGCTCTGGGCCGGCGGGGCACTCACCGCGCTCGGCGCGCTCGCCGCCTGGCTGCTCCACGTCACCGGCTGGGGCAAGCCCACCGGCCCCCGCCCGCCCCACCTCCGGCACTGGCGCACCCCCGACCCGGCCGGCCGCAGCGGCCACCCCGACTGCCTCGGCTGCCGCCTCGCCCGCCGCCGGCCCCACCCGGCCGCCACCGGGGCGACGACGCCCACCCCGAGCCGGCCACGGGCCCGAGCCGGCGCCTGAGGTCCCCGCCCGGGCCGGGGCACAGCGAGACCGCCCGGACCGGGCCGCAGGGGAGCCGACCGGACCGGGCCGCAGGGGGCCGACCGCCCGCGCGCCCAGCCGTCCGCTTCCCGGGACGGGCGGGGATGTCCCAGGGACGCCGGGACGGTGGAGGGACGGTGACTCGGCGCCCGAGAGTGGAAGCGCTGATCCAACTCTCCCGCACCACTCCGGAGGACTCCATGCGTTCCCTCACCCGCAAGGCCGCCACAGCCGGCGCCACCCTGGTCCTGGCGATGTCCGGGGCGCTCCTCGCGGCCGGCCCGGCCTCCGCCGCCACCAGCTGCTACGCGAGCAGCTGCACCGGGAAGGACCCGGCCACCACCACCTGCGCCAACGACGCCATCACCGTCTCCACCGACGGCGACCTGGAGCTGCGCTACAGCCCGTCCTGCCGGGCCGCCTGGGCGCGGGACCGGAACGCGGACGCCGGTGAGTCCGTGTCGATCAAGAACCACCCGGGCCAGGACAACGACTACTCCACCTTCACGGCCTCGGGCGGCGCCATCTGGTCCGCGATGGACAACGACGCGAACATCCAGTCGCAGGCCACCTCCAACGGCGGCCACAAGGGCTACCACGAGACCGGCTGGTACTAACCGACCGCGCAGCGGCCCCCGTCGAGCGATGTGCTCGACGGGGGCCGCTGCGTGTCCCGGTGCGGTCAGACCGACATGCCCTGGGTGGCGGTGACGGTGGGCGGGGTGGTGCTGCCCGCGGTGGTGCCGAGGCTGCGTTCGACCTTGGCGACGGCGGTGCGGTACTGCATCGAGGCGGTCTGCGCGTCGGCGCCCTGGCGTTGGAAGAAGCCGTAGGCCATGCCGACGGTGCCGAAGCGTTCGATGCCGAGGTAGGCGCTGAGCTGGACGCCGGCCAGGGTGCCGTCGAGCCGGACGGCGGGGGCGTCCTGGCGGTCGCCGAGGGCGACGGGGGTGACGGTGAAGGTCACGGAGTCCCCGATGCCGGCGTTGAAGGTGATGGTGTGGCAGGTCTTGAACGCGTCGGTGACGGTGGCGAAGTCCGCGGCGAGCCGGGCGGAGTCCTCGGCGGCGAGGGACTCGGTCACCATCGGGTTGCCGTCCGGGCCGTCGAGTTCGGTCTCGGCGTGCGGGGTCGCCGGGCCGGGCGCGGTGGCGTGCATGGTGATCAGGGCATTGAGCGCGTCGCAGCCGCTGACCGGGGTGGGGTTCTCGCTCGGGCTCGGGCTGCCGGTGACGGGGGCCTCGGTGTAGCCGGGGCCGACGTCGTTGGCGGTGAGCAGCGCGGACTTCAGCTGGTCGACGGAGGGCAGCACCGGCGCGGACGCGGCACCGGCGGCAACGCCCGCACCGACGGCGCCCGCGGATCCGGCCGGGCCCAGGACGGCCGCCGCGACGAGGGCCGCGGCGGCGAGGGCGTGGAGAGTCCTCGGGAGGGACATGCTGGCCCCCGGTCGAGAGGTCGGGCAGGGACAGGGCACCAGTCTCCCACCGGGGCCCGGGCCGAGCGCGCGGGCCGACGTCCTCGCAGGTCAGGCCACGTCAGAGAGACAGGGACAGGAACAAGCACAGGAACAGGCCACCGGGCCCGCGGCACGGCGCCGCGGGCCCGGTACGCCGGGTAGCCCCCCGGCCACCCGGTGTCAGAGGGCGGCGGCCAGTTCCGTCCCCTGCTTGATGGCCCGCTTGGCGTCCAGCTCGGCGGCCACGTCCGCGCCGCCGATCAGGTGCACGGACAGTCCGCGCTCGCGCAGCGCCGCCTCCAGGTCGCGGCGCGGCTCCTGGCCGGTGCAGAGCACCACGGTGTCCACGGGCAGGAGTTGGCGTTCGCCGTCGACGGTGTAGTGCAGCCCGGCGTCGTCGATCAGGTCGTAGGTGGCGCCGGCGACCATGGTGACGCCGCGGTGCTTGAGCTCGGTGCGGTGGATCCAGCCGGTGGTCTTGCCGAGCCCGGCGCCGACCTTGCCGGTCTTGCGCTGCAGCAGGTGGACGCTGCGCGGGGGCGTCGGCTTCTCGGGCGCGCGCAGGCCGCCGCGCTCGCGGTACTCCGGGTCGATGCCCCACTTGGCCTGGAACACCGGCGGGTTGAGGCTGGCCTGGTCGCCCTGGTCGGTGAGGAACTCGGCGACGTCGAAGCCGATGCCGCCCGCGCCGAGGATGGCGACGCGCTCGCCGACGGGCGCGCCGTCGCGCAGCACGTCCAGGTAGCCGAGCACGCTGGGGTGGTCGATTCCCGCGATGTCGGCGGGAGTTCGGGGCGTGACGCCGGTGGCGAGGACGACCTCGTCGAAGCCCTCGGCGGCGAGCTGCTCGGCGGTCACGACGGCGCCGAGGCGCAGCGTGACGCCCAACTCGGCCAGCCGGGTGCGGTAGTAGCGCAGCGTCTCGTTGAACTCCTCCTTGCCGGGGATCCGCCGGGCGATGTTCAGCTGCCCGCCGACGCTCTCGGCGGCGTCGTACAGCGTGACGGCGTGGCCGCGTTCGGCGGCGGAGACGGCGAAGGCGAGCCCGGCCGGGCCGGCCCCGACGACGCCGACGGACTTGCGCACCTTGGTGGGGGCGAGGACGAGTTCGGTCTCGTGGCAGGCGCGCGGGTTGACCAGGCAGGAGGTGATCTGGAGGTTGAAGGTGTGGTCCAGGCAGGCCTGGTTGCAGCCGATGCAGGTGTTGATGGAGTCGGCGCGGTCCTCGCGGGCCTTGGCGACGAAGTCGGCGTCGGCGAGCAGCGGGCGGGCCATCGACACCAGGTCGGCCTTGCCCTCGGCGAGCAACTGCTCGGCGATCTCGGGGGTGTTGATGCGGTTGGTGGTGACCAGCGGGATGCCCACCCGGCCCATCACGCGCTCGGTGACCCAGGCGAAGGCGCCGCGCGGCACGGAGGTGGCGATGGTGGGGATGCGGGCCTCGTGCCAGCCGATGCCGGTGTTGATGATGGTCGCGCCGGCGGCCTCGACGGCCTGGGCGAGCTGGACCACCTCGTCGAGGGTGGAGCCGCCGGGGACCAGGTCGAGCATGGAGAGCCGGTAGACGATGATGAAGTCCTCGCCGACCCGCTCGCGGACCCGGCGGACGATCTCGACCGGGAAGCGCATCCGCCGCTCGTAGGGGCCGCCCCACTCGTCCTCGCGGTGGTTGGTGGCGGCGACGACGAACTCGTTGATCAGGTAACCCTCGGAGCCCATGATCTCGACGCCGTCGTAGCCGGCCCGGCGGGCGAGTTCGGCGCAGCGGGCGAAGTCCTCGATGGTCTGCTCGACCTGCTCGGCGGTGAGCTCGTTGGGCACGAAGGGGCTGATCGGGGCTTGGAGGGCGCTGGGGGCGACGAGGTCGCGGTGGTAGGCGTAGCGGCCGAAGTGCAGGATCTGCAGCGCGATCTTCCCGCCGGCGGCGTGCACGGCGTCGGTGACCACCCGGTGCTCGTCGGCCTCCGCCTCGGTGGTCAGCATGGCGCCGCCGTCCCAGGGGCGTCCGGCCTCGTTGGGGGCGATGCCTCCGGTGACGATCAGGCCGACGCCGCCGCGGGCGCGTTCGGCGTAGAACGCGGCCATCCGCCGGTAGCCGCCCGGGGCCTCCTCCAGGCCGACGTGCATCGAGCCCATGATCACCCGGTTGGGCAGGGTGGTGAAACCGAGGTCGAGGGGGCTGAGCAGGTGCGGGTAGCGGCTGCTGCCGGGGGTCGAGCTCATCGACGTCTCCTGTGGGGGCGGCCGGCGGGAGGTGTCTCCCGGATTGTTACCGCAGAGTAGGTGACGCTCGCGGCGCTATGCAACTAGTTGCATAGCCCGGCCGCGGGAGGCCGCGCCGGAGCGGCCGTACCGCCCCCGTGGCGGGCCCACGCCGCGTATCGTCGACTCCCGGGGCAACGGACCCGGAAGACCCTTCCCGGCCTCCCGGGGCCCGGCGAGAGCGTCACGGGGCCCGGCGAGAGGGGACGGACCATGCGGGGTGGAGCGGTCGCCGTGGTCGGCGGCAGCATCGCCGGAAGCGCCTTCGCGGGGGCGGCGGCCCGGCTGGGCGCGGAGCGGGTCGTGGTGCTGGAGCGCAGCCCGGGCCGACTGGAGGACCGCGGCCTGGGGATCTGCACCCACAACGACCGCTTCGCCGAACTGGTCGACGCCGGCCACCTCGCCCCGGACACCCGCCGCCACCGGCTCACCGTGCGCCGCTGGGCCGCCCGCGGGCCGGCCGGCGAGGGCGACGGCCCGCACGGGCGGGGGCGGCCGCTCTGGCTCCAGCCCTTCCCGTTCCACTCCCACCACTGGGCGGTGCTCTGGCAGACCCTGCGCGAGCAGGCGCCGGAGTCGGTGGAGTACCGGCCGGGCACCACCGTCACCGCGGTCGGCGGCGACCGGGACGGCGCCTGGACGGAGCAGGCCGACGGCACCCGCACCCCGTACGACCTGGTGATCGGCGCGGACGGCTACCGCTCGGTGGTCCGGGCGGCGGTCTGCCCGCAGGCCGAGCCCGAGTACGCCGGCTACGTGTGCTGGCGCGGCAGCTACGACTCCGCACTGCTGGACGCGCTGCCCGGCGGGGCGGCGGCCTGGCCGGAGGAGGAGTGCGCCACCGTCTGCTACCCCGGCGGCCAGGTCGTGCTCTACCGCATCCCCGGATTCGACCCGGGCAGCACCCTGGTGAACTGGGTCTTCTACGCGCCCACCCCGGACTGGCTCCGGCTGGACGGCCCGACCGCCGTCGCCGCGGGCACCCTCACCGACGAACAGCTGGACGGCATGCGGGAGTTCGCCGCACGGCAGCTGCCGCCGTACTGGGCCGGCGTGATCGCGCTGACCCCGCGCGAACGGACCCTGCTGCAGCCCGTCTACGACCTGGCGACCCCATACCGCACCGCCGGGCGGCTGCTGATCGGCGGGGACGCGGCGACCGTCGTCCGCCCCCACAACACCAGCGGCGCGGTGAAGGCGCTGCAGGACGCCCACGCCTTCGAGCAGGCCGGACGGCGGCTCGGCGGCGACACCTGGGCGCCGCTGCTGGCCGCGTACGACCGCGAACGGAGCGCGGCCGGGCTGGAGTTGGTGAACCTGGGCCGGACGCTGGGCCGGGCGCAGGTCACCGGGGCGCCGGACTGGTCGGCCATGGACGAGCCGGCCATGGCCGAGTGGTGGCGGGGCCAGCTCGGCGGCGGCGGAGGGTTCGGCGGACACGCACTCGGGCGGGCCGGCTGAGCCGACCCGCCCGGGCGGGGAGCCTGGTCAGGCCCCTCGTGATGACTCAGCGGATCAGACGTTCACGCCGTAGTCGGTGGCGATGCCGCGCAGGCCGGAGGCGTAACCCTGGCCTATGGCACGGAACTTCCACTCGGCGCCGTTGCGGTACAGCTCGCCGAAGACCATCGCGGTCTCGGTCGAGGCGTCCTCGGTGAGGTCGTACCGGGCGATCTCCTGGCCGTTGGCCTGGTTGATGATCCGGATGAAGGCGTTGCGGACCTGGCCGAAGTTCTGCAGCCGGGCGTCGGCGTCGTAGATCGACACCGGGAAGACCACCTTGGCGACGTCGGCCGGCACCCGGGCGAGGTCGACCTTGATCTGCTCGTCGTCGCCGTCGCCGCCACCGGTCAGGTTGTCGCCGCTGTGCTCGACCGAACCCTCGGGGCTGCGCAGGTTGTTGAAGAAGACGAAGTGCTGGTCCGAGACCACCTTGCCGAGCGCGTTGCACAGCAGCGCACTGGCGTCCAGGTCGTAGTCGGCCCCGGTGGTGGTGCGAACGTCCCAGCCGAGACCCACGATCACGGCGCTCAGACCGGGCGCCTCCTTGCTCAGCGAGACGTTGCCGCCCTTGGCCAGCGAAACTCCCACAATGCCCTCCTCGGATCTCCCTGCGGACGAATCTACAACACTGTAGAGATCACGAGAATCCGCCTGCAGGCGGGCCCCACCCCGGGGATTTCTCAGGGGCCGGAGCGGGAACCGATCACCCCCGGCCCGGATCCGTCCGCACACCGATCACCGTACCGGCCGGAGCGCCTGGAGGATACGGGCCGGAGCGCCGGGAGGGTACGGCCGCCCTAAACTGGCGGTGGATCCCCGGCCGTCCCCGTTCCGAGGCCCTCGCGGGAGGTTCCCATGCGCCAGCGGTACAGCTTCCACCTCGACCGGGACGGACACTCGGTCACCGTCAACGTCCGCTCCGGCTGGATCACCGAGACCGAACTGCTGGTGGACGGCAAGGAGTGCGCCTTCCACCGCGTCCACGGCCACGGCGGCTACCCGCTGACCCTGTCCGGGCAACTCGCCGAGGAGCCGCCGCGGCCGCTGGCCGTCCGGCTGGACCGGACGGGCCGGGCGGAGCACCCGCTGGCCTGCGTGCTGGAGCTCGCGGGCGCCGTACACCCGATGCCGGAGCGCACCGCGCGCTGAAGCGGACCATAAGGGTCATTTGCGGACGAATGCCGCAGAAACTACAATCGCCCGTCCGCTTCCGCCCGTCCGAAGGCCTCCCCCATGACCTCCCCCGCCACCCCCGCCACCCCCGACGCCTTCGACGAGCTGCTGCGCGAGGTGATGGCCGACGCCGACCGTTTCGGCCACGCCCAGCACATCCGGCTCACCTGGCTGGCCGTCCGCCGGCACGGCGCCACCGCCGCGCTCGACCTGATCGGCGAGGGCATCCGGCGCACCGCCGCCAAGGCCGGGGCGCCGCAGAAGTTCCACGTCACCATGACCCGGGCCTGGGTCGAGCTGGTGGCCCACCACGCCGAGGGCCCGGCCGACTTCGAGGAGTTCTGCGCGCGCCACCCCGAGCTGCTCGACCGGGACCTGCTCGCCCGCCACTACCGGGCCGAGACCCTGGCCGACGACCGGGCCCGCACCGCCTGGGTCGGGCCGGACCTCACCCCCTTCCCCTGGGCCGGCTGAGCCCGACCCCGCGCCCGACCAACGTCCGACCGAACCCCGGCCGGACCCCGACCGGGTGCGCGCTTGGCTATGTTGCTAGCAATCTAATGTGCTAGCGTTCTTGTCGTGGGAAACGAGGATGTGAAGCAGTTCAACGTGTACCTGCCGATCGAGCTGATCAAGCAGGTGAAGTTCCGCGCCATCGAGGAGGAGCTGTCGCTCTCGGCGCTGGTCGCCGCGGCGCTGCGCGCCTACCTCGACGCCCCCACCACCGGGCAACCGTCCACCGGATCCAGCGAGGAGAACTGAGATGACGACCGAAGGCATCGAAGCCGTGTTCATCGAGACCCACAACTGGGGCAAGTCCGTGAAGTTCTTCCAGAACCTCGGCTACGAGCTGGAGTTCGAGACCGACCACAACTCCGGCCAGCTGCGCAACGGCGACGGCCCGACCCTCTTCGTCGCCGAGGTCCCCGCCGACCGCGAGACGCCGCTCCAGCTGGTGCTCAAGGTCGCCGACGCCGACGCGTTCCGGGCCGGCGACGCCGTCGAGGTGGTGTCCCCGTTCGAGGACACCCACTTCGGGACCAGGCTCGCCACCGTCCGCGACCCCGACGGGCGGCTCTGGAACCTCCAGGCGCCGCGCAAGGACCAGCCGGAGGCCGGGCGCGCGTAACACCACCCCCGCCCGGGGCGGGGCGCCGGCCCGGCTGACGGTCAGCCGGTCCGGTGCTCCGCCAGGATCTCCTCGACCGCCTTCCGGGCCCGCTCGGCGTCCTCCGCCACCAGGCCGAGCCTGGTCCGCCGGTCCAGCACGTCGGCCGCGTCCAGCGCGCCCTCGTGGGTGACCGCGTACGCGATCTCGGCCCGGGTCACGTCGAGGCCCTCCGCCACCGGCGTCAACTCCCCCGCCGCGACGACCTCGTGGGACAGTCCGCCGTGCCGGGCGACCAGCGAGGCGGGCACCCCCTGGATCGGCACCGGCCGGCTGTCCTGGTGGCCGGGGGCGCCGACCAGCGGCAGCCGGGCCGTCCAGCAGGTACGGGCGGGCAGGCCGCGCAGCCGGACGGCGGTGTCCACCGCGTCCTGGGCCATCCGCCGGTAGGTGGTGAGCTTGCCGCCCACCACGGTGACCACCCCGGACGGGGACTCCAGCACCGCGTGCTCCCGGGAGATGTCGGCGGTGTTCCCGCCCCCGGTGTCGATCAGCGGGCGCAGGCCGGCGTAGGCGCCGCGCACGTCCGCCCTGGTCAGCGCGGTGGCGAGGGCCGCGTTGACGGTGTCCAGGAGGAAGGTCAGCTCGGCCTCGGTGGGCTGCGGCTCGTCCGGGATCGGGCCCGGGGCGTCCTCGTCGGTCAGGCCGACGGCGACCCGGCCGAGCTGCTGCGGCAGCGCGAAGACGAAGCGGCTGGTCGAGCGGGGCACCGGCACCGTGAGCGCGGCCACCGGGTACCCGAGGGTCGCGGCGTCCACCAGCAGGTGGGTGCCGCGGCTGGGGCGCAGCGTGATCGAGGTGTCCACCTCGCCGGCCCACACCCCGGTGGCGTTGACCACCGCACCGGCCGTGACGGTCAGCGACTGGCCGCTCAGCGCGTCGACCAGCCGGGCCGACGTCCCGGTGACGGACTCGGCCCGCACCCGGGTCAGCACGCTCGCCCCGTACTGCGCGGCGGTGCGCGCCAGGGCGACCACCAGCCGTGCGTCGTCGACGAGTTGGCCGTCGTTGGCGACCAGCGCGCCGCGCAGGCCGGCCGTCCGCACACCCGGCACCAGCTGCCTGGTCCGGGCCGCGTCGATCCGGCGGACCCGGGGCAGCAGGGCGCCCGGCGTCCCGGCGCTCAGCCGCAGCGCGTCCCCGGCGTGGAAGCCCGCGCGGATCAGCGCGGCCTGGCCGGGGCGCAGCAGGTCGGGCAGCAGCGGCACCAGTTGGGGCAGCGCGCGGACCAGGTGCGGGGCGGTGCGGGTCATCAGCACGCCGCGCTCGACGGCGCTCTCCCGGGCGACCTTCACCCGCCCGGAGGCGAGGTAGCGCAGGCCGCCGTGCACCAGCTTGGAGCTCCAGCGGCTCGTCCCGAAGGCGAGGTCACGGGCTTCGACCAGGACGGTCCGCAGGCCGCGCGCGGCGGCGTCCAACGCCACCCCGGCGCCGGTGACCCCGCCGCCGATCACCAGCAGGTCGACCCGCGGGTCGTCGGCCAGCGCGTCGAGCTCGAACGTCCGTCGCCGGGCGTCGAGTCGGGCGGTTCCCTGGTACGGGCCTGCGGAGAGGGTCATGGCGCGAGGTATCCGTTCAACGCTCTGGCCAGTTCGCGCCGCCAGGCCGCCTCGGGCAGCAGGGAGGCGACCATGCGGTGCGACTGGACGGTGGACTGGGCGATCAGCAGGACCATGGCGGCCAGCTCGGTCGGTTCGCCGGCCCGGATCGAGCCCTCGGCCTGGCCCTGCTCGATGCCGGTGCGCAGGGCCTCCAGCAGACCGCGCTGGCTCTCGCCGAGCCGCTCGACCACGTACTGGAGCAGCAGGTCCGAGTCGTCGGAGTGGAGCAGCACGCCGAGCACCGGGTGGTCGCGCAGCCGGACGGCGACCTCGACCACCCGGTCGACGAAGGTCGCCCGGTCCACGAGGGTCCCTTGGTCGCCCTGGTCGCCCGGGTCGCCCGGGTCGCCCGGGTCACCCGGGTCGCGCACCCCCAGCGAGGTGCCCTCCAGGGTGGCCATGATCTCGCGGGTGAGCAGCGCCCCGATCACCGCCTGGACGTCCGGCCAGCGCCGGTAGACGGTCGGGCGGCTGACCCCGGCGCGGCGCGCGATCTCGGCCAGCTGGGTGCGGCGGACGCCGAAGTGCACCACCAGCTCGGCGGCGGCGTCCAGGATCGCGTCGTCGGTGCTGCGCGGCTCGGTGCCGCGGGAACCCGTGCTGAGAGGCCGCTGAGGCTCGGCGTTACTACTTGACATGATGTGTGAAACTGTAACGCATGGCACCTGAGACGCAAGCGGGAGCGGCCGCAGCCGCGCTGCCGCTCCCCCCGATGAAGTGGAACGCCTGGGGCGACCCGGCCCTCGCCAAGGAGCTGTCCGCGGACATCAAGGGGCTGCTCGCCGCCGCCCTCGGCGTCACCGGCGACGCCGCCCCCGGGCCGAGCGCCGCCGAGGTCGTGCTGCGCCCGTCCCGGATCACCGCCGAGGACCTGGAGGCGCTCGCCGCCGCCGTCGGCGAGGCGCACGTCAGCGCCGCCGACGCCGACCGGCTGCCCCGGGCCGGCGGCAAGTCCACCCCCGACCTCCTGCGCCGCCGCAGCCGCGGGGAGCAGGACGCGCCCGACGCCGTCGTGCTGCCCGGCGACGAGGCCGAGATCGCCGCCGTCCTCGCCCTCTGCGCCGAACTCCGCATCGCCGTCGTCCCGTTCGGCGGCGGCACCAGCGTCGTCGGCGGCCTCGACCCCGAGCGCGGCCCGTTCCGGGCCGTCGTCTCCCTCGACCTGCGCCGTCTCGACCAGCTGCTCGACCTGGACGAGACCGCCGGCGAGGCCGTCCTCGGCGCCGGCCTCACCGGCCCGGCCGCCGAAGCCCTGCTCGCCGAGCGCGGCTGGGAACTCGGCCACTACCCGCAGAGCTTCCGCTACGCCACCATCGGCGGCTTCGCCGCCACCCGCTCCTCCGGCCAGGACTCCGCCGGGTACGGGCGCTTCGACGACATGGTCCGCGGTCTGCGGGTGGTCACCCCCGCCGGGACGCTCGACCTCGGCCGCGCCCCCGCCTCCGCCGCCGGCCCCGACCTGCGCCAGCTCTTCCTCGGCTCCGAGGGCACCCTCGGCGTCATCACCGCCGTCCGCCTGCGCGTTCACCCGCTGCCCGCCGTCAAGGCGTACGAGGCGTGGAGCTTCCCCGACTTCGCCACCGGGACGGCGGCGCTGCGCGCCGTCGAGCAGCAGGGCACCGGCCCCACCGTGATCCGGCTCTCCGACGAGGCCGAGACCATGATCAACCTCGCCATGACCGAGCAGATCGGCGGCGCCCCCGCCGTCAGCGGCTGCCTCGCCGTCACCGTCTTCGAGGGCAGCGCCGACCAGGTCGCCGCCCGGCACCAGCTCACCCGCGAGGCCCTGCTCGCCGCCGGCGGCACCTCGCTCGGCGAAGCACCCGCCCGGGCCTGGGAGCACGGCCGGTTCAACGCGCCCTACCTGCGCGACTCGCTGCTCAACGCCGGCGCGCTCTGCGAGACCCTGGAGACCGCCGCCGGCTGGCGCGGGCTCGCCGAGCTGCGGACCTCCGTCACCGAGGCCCTCACCACCGCCCTGCCCGGCTCGCTCGTGCTGTGCCACATCTCGCACGTCTACCCGACCGGCGCCTCGCTCTACTTCACCGTCGTCGCCGCCCTCGGCGAGGACCCGCTCACCCGCTGGGGCGCCGCCAAGCGGGCCGCCGGCGACGCCATCCTGCGCGCGGGCGGCACCATCACCCACCACCACGCGGTCGGCGCCGACCACCGGCCCTGGATGACCGACGAGATCGGCGACCTCGGCGTGCGCATCCTGCGCGCCGTCAAGGCCGAACTCGACCCGGCGGGCATCCTCAACCCCGGCAAGCTGATCCCGTGACCGCGGCGAGAACCGTCATCCGCAGGGTCACCGTTCTCACCAACCCGGCGGCGGGCATCGGCCACGCCGAACCCGCCGCCCGCCGGGCCGTCGCCCGCCTGCGCACCCTCGGCATCGAGGTCGACCCGCAGGCCGGGCGCTCCGCCGACGACGCCGTCCGCCTCGCCCGCGAGGCGGCGGCCGGCGGGGCCGACGCGGTGGCCGTGGTCGGCGGCGACGGCATGGTCAACCTCGCCCTCCAGGCCCTCGCCGGCGGCCCCGTCCCGCTCGGCGTCATACCCGCCGGCACCGGCAACGACCACGCCCGCGAGTACGGCCTGCCCATCGGCGACCCCGAGGCCGCCGCCGACGTCATCGCCGCCGGACGCACCCGCGACGTCGACCTCGGCCGGATCACCGGCCCGGACGGCGCCGTCCGCTGGTACGGCTCCGTCCTCGCCAGCGGCTTCGACTCCCTGGTCAGCGACCGCGCCAACCGGCTGCGCTGGCCCCGCGGCCGGATGCGCTACAACCTCGCCATCCTCGCCGAGTTCGCCAACCTGCGGCCCCTGCCGTTCCGGATCACCCTCGCCGACGGCACCGTCATCGAACGCGACCTCACCCTCGCCGCCGTCGGCAACACCCGCAGCTACGGCGGCGGCATGCTGATCTGCCCCGCCGCGCTCCCCGACGACGGGCTGCTCGACGTCACCCTCGTCGACGCCATGCCCCGGCTGCGGATCGCCCGCTTCTTCCCCACCCTCTTCAAGGGCACCCACACCACCCACCCGGAGGTCACCACCCTGCGCACCGAGTCGCTGCGGATCGAGTCCCCCGGCATCACCGCCTACGCCGACGGCGAGTTCATCACCGCCCTCCCCGTCGACGTCACGCTCCTGCGCGCGGCCCTGCACCTGCTGGTGCCCTGACCCCTCGGGCCCCGGACGACGGCGGCCGCCCGGGGCCCGAGGCCCGTCGTCGTCACAGATGGGCCCTGATCTGGCGGACCGGGCGACCGAGGGCGGCGGCCAGGGCCGCCAACTGCGCCTCGGTGAACCAGGGTTGCTCCGGGTCCCACACCTCCGGCCCGAAGCGGCGAAACCGCACGGCCAGTCGTAGTCCAGGGTCAGCCGACCAGCCGACGGCGCCAGAGCAGCGGACGTATCTCGATCGCGTCGGACGGGTCGCTGCTCCACACCGTGGGCAGGCCGACGGCCGCGAGGGCGGCGACCACCTCCCGGCCGACGGCCGCGGTGGTCGCCGCGGAGCCGTCGAAGCCGCCGTAGAGCAGGGACAGGCCGCGGCCGGCTGCGGCCGACTCGGTGCACTGGGAGTGGAAGTAGACGAAGCCCCGGGCCTCCGGCGCCCCGACCGCGCCGATCTCCGCCTCCCCGCAGGAGCGGCAGCAGGCGAAGTCCTCCCGCGCCGTGATGCCGCCCGCGTCCAGCGCGGCGAAGGCCCGGGCGAGGCGCTCCGGATCCGTCTCGCCGATCCAGCCGCTCTGCACGCCGACCCGCTCCAGCCAGAGCCGGTCGGCGAGCTGCTCGGCCTGGGCCCGGGAGAGCGGGCGGCGGTCGCCCGACACCAGGTACTCCTCGGCGTGCTCGGCCAGCCGGGCGCGGTCGGTGTAGCCGCAGGCGAGGGTCAGCCGCAGCTGCTCCTCCAACTGCCGCCGCTCCTCGGCCTCCAGCTCCGGCGCGGGCACCGGCTCGGGCGCCGGACCGAAGTCCAGCGGCGCCCAGGCCAGTCCGTCGCCCCAGCCCGGCTCGTGCCGCGCCCAGCCCGTCATCGCCGCGACCACGGCCTCCGGCCCGTCGACCCGCACCTCGAAGTGCCGGGCGGCGGAACCGTCCCGGTGCTCCAACGCGTAGTGGCCGCCCGCCTTGTGCCACACCTGGATGTACACGTCCGGCAGATCCGGTATCCGCTGCACGACGAGGAAGGTGTCGGCCCCGGCCCCGATCCGCCGGACCAACCCCGCCAGTTCCTCCGCGGTCACCCTCGGGTGCCGCCCCTCGTCCGTCTGCACCGTGATCGCCAGCATGCGGTCACCCTCGCACACCCCACTGACAATCCGGCCGGGCGTCCGGGGGTCAGTCTCCGACGCGGAGGACGATCTTGCCCTGGATGTGCCCCTGTTCGGCCCGGCGGTGGGCGGCCGCGGCCTCGTGCAGCGGGTACACGCCGTCCAGGGCGACCCGGAGGCGCCCGTCCGCCAGCAGGGCGGCCAGTTCGGCGAGGTCGCTGCCGCTGGAGCGGACCTGCCAGACGCCCTCGTTCACCACCACGCCGAGCTCGGCGGCCAGCTCGGGCCGGTAGTCGCCGAGGTAGACGGGCAGCACCCGGCCGCCGCGGCGCAGCGCGGGCAGCAGGAGGTGGGCGTCGGGGCCGCCGACGGTGTCGAAGAGCAGGTCGGCGTCCCGGACGGCGTCGGCGACCGGGGTGCGGGTGTAGTCCACGAAGCGGTCGGCGCCGAGCCCGCGCAGGAACTCCTCGTGCCGCCCGGAGGCGACCGCTATGACCTCCTCCGCCCCGGCCAGCCGCAGCAGTTGGAGCGCGAAGTGGCCGACCCCGCCGGCCGCGCCGACGACCACGGCGGGCCCGCCGCCCTGGTAGCCCAGGTAGCGGTGCAGGAACTGGTAGGCGGTCAGTGCGGCCATCGGGACGGCAGCGGCCTCGGTGTGTCCGAGGGCGGCCGGCTTGCGGGCGAGGGAGTCGGCCGGGGCGGCGACGTACTCGGCGTAGCCGGAGGCGAGCCCGGGGAACCGGACGAGCCCGAAGACCTCGTCCCCGACGCTCCACCCGGTGTCGGGGCCGCCGAGCTCCGCGACCGTGCCGGAGACGTCGCTGCCGAGGATCAGCGGCGGCTGCCAGGCGGGCCGCAGTTCGCGGGGGAGGTTCGGGAAGCCCCGCCGCGCGTACCAGTCGAGCGGGTTGACGCCCGCCGCCCGGACCCGGACCAGCACCTCGCCGGGCCCGGGCACCGGCCGCGGCACCTCCTCGTGCACCAGCACCTCCGGCCCGCCGAAGGCGTGCAGCCGGACGGCCCGCATCGTCGTTCCCGTACCCATGTGTCTCCCCCAACGCGGTGTGGACGGCCCCGAGTAGAATCCGGAGCACTGCTCCGGAAAAGATTAACCGGAGCAGTGCTCCGATTGTCAATGGCGAGGAGACCCATGCCCGTCGAACCGCGCGCCCCCCGCGCCGACGCCCAGCGCAACCGCGACCGGATCCTGGCGGAGGCGGCCGCCGTGGTCGCCGAACAGGGCACCCAGGCCTCGCTGCGCGACGTCGCCCGGCGCGCCGGGATCGGCCTCGGCACGCTCTACCGGCACTTCCCCACCCGGGAGGACCTGCTGGAGGCCCTGCTCGGCGCCCGCTTCGACCACCTCGCCGCCCGGGCCGACACCCTCGCCGCCGCCGACCTGTCCGCCGAAGCGGCGCTGGCCGACTGGCTGCACGAGTTCGTCCTCGGCGCCGGTGCCTTCCGCGGCCTCCCGGCCACCCTGCTGGCCGCCCTGCACGACCCGGACTCCGGCCTGCACGGGAGCTGCCTGCGGATGCGGCAGGCCGGCGGCCGACTGCTCGCCGCGGCCCAGCGGGACGGCGTGATCCGCCCGGACGTCGAGCCGGTCGACCTCTTCGCCCTCGCCAACGCGCTGAGCTGGGTCAGCGACCAGGCCCCGGTCCTGGCGGAGCGCCGCGACCACCTGTTCCGACTGGTCCTCGACGGCCTGCGGCCGCGCGGCTGACCGCACCGCCGGTCCGGCGCCCCCGTCCTCGCCCTCGCCCGGAACTCGGAGGCCGTCGAGAGCGACGAGGCCATTCCCTGACGGGAATTGTCCGGCCGCGACGCCGCGCCGAGGATGGGGCGCACCGCAACCGACCGGACCCTCCGAGGAGCCGATGATGACCACCGTCACCACCACCACCGCCCAGCAACTCGCCGACCGTTACGCCGCCTTGTGGACGGAGCCGGACGCCGGAGCGCGCCGCAAGGCCATCGAGCGGCTGTGGACCGAGGACGGCGCGCACCTGGTGCACCCGCCGGAGGAGATCCGCGCGGAGGCCACCCGGGTCGGCTTCCCGGAGCCGGCACTGGAGGCGCGCGGCTACCGGGAGTTGGAGTTCCGCGTCGCCCGGGCGTACCAGGAGTTCGTGGCGCCCGGGGAGTTCACCTTCCGGGCGCGGCAGGACGCCGTGCGGCTGCGCGACGTCGTCCGGTTCAGCTGGGAGATGGTGTCCGTACGGGACGGTGAACCGGCGGGCGGCGGCGTGGAGTTCGTCGTCCTGGACGCCGAGGGGCGGATCACCGCCGACTACCAGTTCCCCGGGCTCTGAGCAACAGCTCCGCCGTCCGGGCGTCGGCCGGGAGGAAGGCCTCCAGTTTCAGCTCGGCGAGCGTGACGTCGACGGCGGTGGCGAAGGTGGTCACCGTCGTCATCAGGTGCAGCTCGCCGAGCCCGGTCCGCAGCTCCAGCGGCACGGCGAAGCCCAGGTGCTCGTCCCCCACCGCGACCTGCGGCACGTACGAGCTCAACTCCCGGTGCAGTTCGCCGAGATGGCGGGTGCGTTCGACGATGTGCCGGGCCCAGGCGGCGAAGTTGAGGATGCGCGGCGCCAGCCCGTCCGGGTGCAGGGCCAGCCGGTAGGCGTTGGTGCCGGGCCCGACCAGGCGCGGGTCGGCGCCCGCCGTGATCACGTCCAGCGCCTCGTTGGCCGCGACCACGTCACCGCGCCGGTCCACCACCAGCGCGGGGTAGGGCAGGTGCCCGGCCAGCAGGTGGTCGATCGCCTCCCGGACGGGCGCCAGCTGCGGCCCGTCGAGCGGACTCTCCGGGTAGACGGGGGCGTAACCGGCGGCCAGCAGCAGCTCGTTGCGTTCGCGCAGCGGCAGGTCGAGCGACTCGGCGAGGCGCACCACCATGCCGCGCCCGGGGACGGAGCGGCCGGACTCGATGAAGCTGAGGTGCCGCTGGGTGGTGCCCGCGCGGGTGGCGAGGTCGAGTTGGCTGAGCCGACGGCCGATGCGGCGCTCGCGCAGCGCCTGGGGGAGGTCCACGCCCCACTTCTACCCGTACCCAGGAGGTGCCCGCCATTCCTCCGGGGGAATTGAGCCCGTTCACCCGAAGGCGAAGGATCCACGGCATGGACATCGGAGTATTCCTTCCCACCGGCCGGCAGCAGTGGCAGCCCGCCGGCGACCCCCGCGAGCTGATCGGATTCGCCCGCCGCGCCGAGGAGTCGGGCTTCGCCTCGCTCTTCGTCAACGACTCCCTGCTCACCCCGCGGATCGAACCGCTCACCATGCTGGCGGCGGTCGCCCCGGTGACCGAGCACATCCGGCTGGGCACCGGCGCGCTGCTGCCGGTGCTGCGCCGCCCGGTGCAGGCCGCACAGGCACTCGCCTCGGTGGACCTGCTCTCCGGCGGACGGCTGACGGTGGCGGTCGGCGCGGGCTTCCCGGGCCGCTTCGGGCAGCCGCTGCACGAGCTGTCCCAGGTGCCGTGGGAGCGCCGCTTCGCCCGGCTGGACGAGACGGTGGCGCTCTGGCGGGCGCTCTGGGCGGGGGCGACCGAGTTCTGCGGCGAGTTCCACTCCTTCCCCGAACTCCCGCCCGCCACCGTGCCGTTCCGGCCGTCCGGCCCGCCGATCTGGCTCGGCGGCGCGACCCCGGCGGCGCTCGCCCGCACCGGACGCCACTACGACGGCTGGCTGCCCTACCCGCCCGAACCGGCCGACTACGCCACCGGCCTCGCCGCCGTCCGCAAGGCCGCCGACGAGGCCGGACGCGCCCCGGACGCCGTCACCCCCGCCCTGTTCGTCAACGTCCGGATCGACCCGGACCCCGAGGCGGCCCGCCGCACCATGGACGCCTACGCCCGGTCCAACTACGGCATGCCGCTCGAGGAGCTGAGGCGGATCCAGGCGATCGCCATGGGCACCCCCGAGCAGGTCGCCGCCACCCTGCGCCGCTACCGCGAGGCGGGCGCCGAGCACCTCGTCGCCCGGCTCGGCGCGCTCGACCTCGCGGGCCAGTACGAGCAGTTGGAGCGCCTGGCGGCCCTCGCGCGCCCTGCAGCCGTCACACCCCCCGTGGCGATCAAACCCCCCGGGTCGCCGTGACCCGCCCCGAGGCGATCGCCTCGACCAACTGCCGGTGGTCGGCCGCCGTCCGGTCCGCGTACCGCAGGGCGAAGTCGGCGACGGCGTCCGCGAAGGTGTCGGCGCCGCCCAGGTAGCCGGCGACGGCGAGGCGGTCGCCGGTGCGGGCGTGGGCGCGGGCGAGGGCGCGCCCGCACAGGTCGGCGTAGGCACGGAGGCCGGAGGGGGTCATCGCGCCGACCTCCACCGAGCCCTTCATGTCGCGCAGTTGGCGGCCGTAGAAGTGCCGCCCGGCGGGGCCGGTGGTCCAGCCGAGGAAGATGTCGCTCGCGGCCTGCATCAGGTGCTGCCCGGTGACCACCCGGCGCCCGCCGTGGTGGGCGGCGACCTCGGCGTCCAGCCGGACGGGCGGCAGGTGGTCCTCCAGTACCGACCGGCCGGCCTCCTTGAGCTGCAGGAACAGCGGGTCGCGGGTGTCCCGGCCCTCCAGCAGGACGATGTGGCAGCGGGTGCCGACGCTGCCGACGCCGACCACCTTCATCGCCGCGTCCACGAAGCGGTAGCGGTCCAGCAGGACCCGCCGGTCCTCGGCGAGGGTGGCCCGGTAGTCGCTGAACACCTGTCCCACGCCGCGCAGTTCGTTCCCCTTCAGCTCCTCGATCAGCGGCGGCGCGCTGACGATCCGGCGCCGCCCGTCCCGTTCCTCGGTGAGCTTGCCGAAGGCCTGGAGGCTGGTGCGGCGCCGGGCGGCGGCGAGGTCGGCCTCGACGGCCTTGCGCCGCCCGGTCCGGCGGATCAGCGGCAGCAGCTCGGCGGTGTCGATCCGGCTGTACCAGACGTCGAGTTCGCCGAGCCCGGCCAGCCGGCGCATCGCGGCGGCGTAGCCCAGCACGGCGGTACGGGCGGCACGCCGGGCCCGGTCGTCGTCCTGGCCGTGGTCGCGGGCGGCGACCGCGATGCTGGCGGCGAGGCGCTTGACGTCCCACTCGAAGGGCCCGGGGTGGGTCTCGTCGAAGTCGTTGACGTCGAAGAGCAGGGCGCGCTCCGGGGAGGCGTACACCCCGAAGTTCAACAGGTGGGCGTCACCGCAGAGTTGGACTGTCAGCCCGGTGTCGGGGACGGCCCCGAGGTCGGCGGCCATCACGGCGGCGGCGCCGCGCAGGTAGCCGAAGGGGCTGTCGGCCATCCGGCCGTAGCGGATCGGCAGCAGCCGGGCGACCCGGTCCGCACCCTGGGCCTCCAGCACGCCGAGCGGGTCCGGCCGGTCCGCGGCCGGGATCCACCGGCCGTGCTCGGAGCGGGAGACGCGCTCGCGGGCGGCCCGCCCGGTACGGCGGCGTTCGGCGGGGGTGGTCATGCGGCGGCTCCGTCCGTCACCCGGCAGGCTCTCGCCGCACACCTGGGCACGACGCTAGGACCAGAGTGCCGGAGGGCGCTGCCCGCGCCCTCCGGCACTGGGCCGAACGGAGGAACGGAACCCAGCAGAGCGGGCGGCGGGCTCACCCCACCGTGAAGTCCGCCATCATCGCCATGTCCTCGTGCTCCAGGTTGTGGCAGTGCATCATGTACGTCCCCCCGTAGTCGGTGAAGCGCACCAGCACCTCCACCGCCTCGGCCGGCCGCAGGTCCACGGTGTCCTTCCAGCCCGCGTCCCACGGCCCCGGGCCGCCGTCGTTGCGCCCGATCACCTGGAAGTGGTCGAGGTGGACGTGCACGGGGTGGTGCACATCGGTGGAGAAGCGCCAGCGCTCGACGCTGCCGAGGGCGGGGGTGGCGAGGCTGCGCCCGGGCTGGTACGGGTCGCCGTTGATGGTCCAGCCGTCGCCGCCGCTGCGCCGGAAGGTGAAGTCGCGGGTGGCGACGGCCGAGGCGGCGTCCAACTGCTCGACGGTGGACAGCTGGTCGGGCACCTTGGCGTCGTCGCTCACCGCCCGGGAGGAGACGTCGAAGCGCATCACCTCGGCCGTGCGCCCGCTGCCGAACCGGTTGAGCAGGCGGACCTGGGTGCCGGGCTGGTAGCGGGAGAAGTCGACGACCACGTCGAAGCGTTCGGCGGGGGCGATCTCGACCCCGTCGTGGGTGACGGGCGCGGCGAGCAGGCCGCCGTCGGAGCCGATCTGGACCAGCGCGTCGCCGCCGGAGGGCTGCGGGTCCAGTTCCAGCCGGTAGAGCCGGGAGTTGGAGGCGTTCAGCAGGCGCAGCCGGTAGTGCGCGCGGTCGACGTCCAGGCGCGGCCAGGGCGCCCCGTTGACCAGGATGACGTCGCCGAGGACGCCGTTCATGTAGCCGGCGGTGACGCCGGGCACGGCGAGCGAGGCGTCCGTGGACGGGTACTTGAAGGAGCCGTCGGCGGCGAAGGAACGGTCGGTCAGCATCAGCGGGAGGTCCCGCTCGCCGCGCGGCAGCGGCAGCGCGCCCTCCTCGTCGTCCTGGACGAGGTGGAACCCGGCCAGGCCGCGCCAGACGCCCGGGCCGGTGAAGCCCATCCGGTGGTCGTGGTACCAGAGGGTGGCGGCGCGCTGCTTGCCCGGGTAGGTGTGGGTGCGCTCGCCGACCAGGTTGTGGCCGGTCATGTGGCCCATGCCCGGCATGCCGTCCATCGAGGAGGCGGCAGGGGCGGTGGAGCCGACCGGCAGCAGCAGGTCGATCGGGTAGCCGTCGCTGTCCGCCGGGGTGTGGCCGCCGTGCAGGTGGACCACGGAGGCCACCGGCAGCTGGTTGCGGTGCTTGACCACCGCGGCCCGGCCGGAGCGGGTGACCACGGTCGGCCCGGGGAAGGTGCCGCCGTACGTCCAGGCCTCGGTCTTCACCCCGGGCAGGATCTCCAGCTCGGCGACCTGCTGGGTGATCTCGTAGTAGTCGTTGGTGCCGTCGCTGCGCACCGGCTGGAGCACGGGCGGTACCGGCAGCGGGACTTGGAAGGCCGCGGGCAGCGGCAGGTCGCTGCCGAGCAGCCGCCCGGGGCGGCCCTCCGCGAACAGGTACGCCGCCGACGGGACGGCGACGGCGGCCAGCGCGCCCGCGCCGAGCACCGAGGCACCGACGCCGAGGAACCTGCGGCGGTTCACCGCTTCACCTCCACCGGCCCGCCGGGGCGCGGCAGCCGTCCGCCGCCGTCCGGGCCCCCCTCGTACCGGCCCTCCCGCACCGGCAGCGGCAGCCGCCAGGCGCCGACCAGGCCGAACAGGATGCCGCTGACCAGCAGCACGCCGAGGGTGACGTGCACCCCGATCGACCGGGCGTACCCGGCGGTGATCTGGCCGATCACGGCGACGGTCAGCAGGGCGGTGCTCCACAGCGGCCAGAGCGGCCCGCCGCCGGGCCGGCGCACGAAGAACGCCACCACCAGCTGCACCACCACCACGGTGGCCAGCATCATCGCGTTGTCCTCGTGGTCCTTGAGGGAGTCGTAGGTGCCGTTGAGGAAACTGCCGGCGAGCATGGCCTGGAGCAGGGCCAGCAGCGCCAGGGTGGTGGCGGTGACGCGCAGGAGGATCAGCGGCCAACGGGGCGCGGGGGCGGCAGGGGGACTGCTCATGTCGGGGCTACTCTCTGCTTCGGCGGGTCGGGCGGGCGGGCGAGAGCGTAGCTGATCTCTGGTCATGATCAGCCGTTCACAAGGGATTTGAGCAGCCACGCCGTACCATTGCGCCGGTTACCACGGGGTTTGTCACCCGTGCGGGCGATCCCCTCGAGCGGTCCTCCAGCGAGGCGGCGTCGGGGAGGCGCTACACCGGGTCGGCGGCGATCCCGAGGTACGCGGCGCGCAGCTCGGCGAGCAGCGGGTGGGCCGGGTCGAAGGCGGTGCCGTCCACGGCGGCGAGCGGACGCAGCCCGACGCCCGCGTTCAGCGCGAAGGCCGCGTCGAAGCGGGCCAGGTCGTCGGCGCGGACCGGCTCGCGGGACTGCGGGCCGCCGTACGCGCCCGCCAGCAGCGCCTCGGTGACACCGGGCAGCGCGGGGCCGGCCGGCCGCACCAGTCGGCTCCCCGCCAGGAAGGCGACGTTCCAGGTGGCCCCCTCGGTCACCAGGCCGTCCCCATCGGTGAGCAACACGTCGTCGTACCCGGCGAGTTGGGCCGCACGGCGGTGGTGCACCAGCCCGAACAGGCCGACGTGCTTCACCTCCGGCAGCTCGCGCCGGCAGGCCACCGTGCGCACCCGCAGCGGGGCCGGCTCGACAACCGCGGCCGGACGGGTGGTGACCAGCAGGACGGGGGCGGCCGGGGCGCCGGGGCGCTCCAGGCCGAGCGCGGGGTCGTAGCAGGTCACCCGGACGATCCCCGGCCCGCCGTCGGCGGGCAGCGCCGCGCGGATCCGCTCCCGGACCACCGCCCGGTCCAACTCGGCGGCGAACAGCGTCCGGCAGTCCCGCACCAGCCGGTCCAGGTGCAGCTCCAGACCGCGGACGGCGCCCGCCTCGACCCGCAGGGTGGTGAAGTGCCCGTAGTTGAGCAGCCCCAGGGCGGCGAGCCGCGCCGGGTCCGCGGGCGCGCCGTCGATCTCGATCTCAGCCATTCCCCGAGTCTGCCAGCCGCGGGGACAGTGGCGCGGTCGACTCCGGCGCCGACTCCGCTGCCGGGCCCGGCAGCGCCACCGGACGGTACGGACCGGCCCCGTCGCGGCCCGCCGCCCGGGCGGTCCGCTCGAACTCCTCGATCCTGACCGCCAGGCCCTCCGGCTCGCCCGCCTCCGCCCAGCGCCACGCCTCGGCCCACCACTGCGGCCCGCGCACCAGCGGCCGGCCCGCCAGCGCCAGGTACAACGCCAGCGTCGACCGGGCGTACTCGTGCACCCAGGCGTCGCAACCCCGGTAGTCCGCCGTCTCGTCCAGCCGCAGCCAGCGGCCCTCCTGCCCGGCGGCCAGTATCGGCACCCAGCCGCGCTGCCGGTCCGCGACCAGCAGGAGCAGCCGCCCGTCCTCCTCCCGCACCCGGTGCAGGGGCAGTTGGGGCATCCGGGCGAGCGACACCGAGCGCTTCCAGCCCACCACCCACAGCCCGCGGCGCAGGTAGTAGCGGACGGCCGACTGCCAGCTCCAGTGCGCCTCCAGCCGGAAGCCCGGCAGGCCCTCGGCGGTGGCCGCCGCGTACACCTCGTCCAGCGCGCCGGCGGCCAGCCCTTGCCCGCGCGCCTGCGGCCGCACGTAGAGGGAGGAGACGGCGAGCTGGCTCGGGCCCTTGGTCCAGTTGTCCACCGCGACCGTCCCGGCGACCGCGCCCCGCCCGTCCAGGATCCAGTACCGGCGCCGGTACAGCTCCCCGCCGGGCCAGTCCCGGCCGCTCTCCCCCAGCCGCTCCCGCCAGCCGCGCTCGGCCCGCTCGTCCAGCCCGTCCGGGTCCACCAGCTCGCCCAGCTCGCCCTCCAGCAGCGACGCCAAGTCCCAGCGGGCGAACCGCCGTTCCTCCCCCTCGACGGCGGCCCGCAACCGCACCCCCGCCGCCAACCGGTCCTGCGCCCGCTCGACCGCCGCATCCCACGACCTCACCACGGGGGCCACCCTAGCGGCCCTCCGGGCACGACCCGTAATTCGGCGGCCACCGAACGTCAGCCCGACCAGCGACCGGGCGCGGGCGAGGCCGGGGCGCGGCAACCCCGGCCCGGAACGGCGGGGCTCCTCGCTCATCCGCCCAGGGTGTCGGCGCGGCGGGTCGGCGGGGTGGCGGCTCGGGCCGGGGTGGGGGTGGCCGGGGGGTGGCGGGGGCGGGTCAGGGCGACGGCGGCGACCACCAGGAGGCCGCCCGCCAGGGCGTTCCAGCCGACCGGCTCGGCCAGCAGGGCGGCGCCCAGGGCGGTGGACCACAGCGGCATGACGTAGGTGACGGCGGAGGCCACGGCGGTACCGGCGGTGCGGACCAGGCCGAGGTTGAGCAGGTACGCCAGGCCGGTGCCGGCCGCGCCGAGCACCAGCAGGGCGGCGGCCGCCGAGCCGCCCGGCCAGTGCGGGGCGCCGGCGGCGAGCGGGGCGATCAGCGCCAACTCGGCCGTGGCGCAGGTGATCTGGAGCGCGGAGAGGGTGGTGACCGACTCCGGGCGGCCGGACAGGAAGCGGCGCAGGTAGGCGAAGCCCGCGCCGTAGCAGCAGGCGGCGGCCAGGCAGGCGAGGGCGCCCGTGCTCTCCCCCGCGCCCAGGCCGCGCCACACCCCGAGCACGGTGAGCACGCCGACGAAGCCGAGCCCGAGGCCGGTCAGCCGGCGGGCGCCGGGGCGGCGCTCCTCGGGCACGGTGAGCACCGCGAAGAGCATGGTGAACAGCGGGGTGGTCGCGTTCAGGACCCCGGCGAGCACCGAGCTGACCCTGGTCTCGCCGAACGAGAACAGGGTGAACGGCACCGTGTTGAGCAGCACCGCGACCGCCGCCGAGTGCCCCCACAGCGCCCGGTCGCGCGGGGCCCGCTCGCCGCGCAGCAGCAGGACCGCCCAGAGCGTGCCGGCGCCCAGCAGGCTGCGCCAGAGCGCCACCCACACCGGCGGCACCCCCGCGTCGACCGCCACCTTGATCAGGGCGAAGCTGGCGCCCCAGATCGCCGACAGTGCCACGAAGCCCGGCCACCAGCGCCGCACCCCGACCACCTCCCCGTCCCTGCGTGCCCACATGCCCGCGCGTGCCGCGACGCCTTCCGCGTCCTGGACACAGGGTGGCCCGGCGACGGAACATGAGTCCAACAAGTGGCGATGCGCGAAGGATGAGGAAGTCTCATGGCCTCGGAGGTCAACCTGGCCCAGCTCAGGGCCCTGGTCGCGGTCGCCGACACCGGCGGCTTCGGCGCGGCCGCCGACGAGCTGGGGATCAGCCAGTCCGCCGTCTCGCACGCGGTCGCCGCCCTGGAGCGCGCCCTCGGCGCACCCGTGCTGCGGCGCGGCGCCCCCTGCCGACCCACCCCGCTCGGCGAGCAGGTCCTGCCGCACGCCCGCACCGCCGTCGCCTCCGCGGCGGCCGTCCGCACGATCGCCACCCGGCACTCCGGCGGCCTCACCGGCACCGTGCGGCTGGCCGCGCCGACCACCGTCTGCCAGGCCCTGCTGCCCGGGCTGCTGCGGGAGTGGAAGGCGGCGCACCCGCAGGTCACCGTGAGCGTCTTCGAGGGCGAGGACGACGAGCTGACCACCTGGCTGGAGGCGGGCACGGTGGACGCCGCCGTTCTGGTCGACGCCACGACGCTGCCGCCCGGCGCGATCGCGCTCGGCGCCGACTCGATGCACGCGCTGCTGCGCCGCGACCACCCGCTGGCCGGCCAGGAGACCATCCACGTCGGCGAGTTGGAGGACGACGACTTCCTGCTCTCGGAGGGCGGCTGCGAGCGCCACATCCGGGAGGCCTACCGGCGGGCCGGCACCCGCTTCGCCCCCCGGCACCGGATCCGCGACCTCAACAGCCTGATCGGCATGGTGCACGCGGGCGTCGGGGTCTCGGTGATGCCCGCGCTCGCCCTGACCATGCTGCCGCCGGACTGCGTCCTGGTGCCGATCCGGCCCGCCGTGCACCGCACCCTCACCCTCACCGGGCCGACCGGCCGCCCCTGGTCGCCGGCGGTGAGCGGACTGCTCGCCGGAGTCGGGGTGACCGTCCCCGGGTAGCACATCCGGTGCGCCGGGCGGCTTGACCTCTTTGGGGTTGACCACCCCTCCTCAACAGGTCTATACCAGTGATGACCTTCGGCAACTACCCGCCGCCGACGGTCCGTTCGGCCGTCCCGCCACCCCCACACCGGCGCGACCAGGCCCGCCACCCCCACTGCCGTTTCCTGGAAAGGCATCCGATGGAGCGCGCTCTTCCCCCACACCACTCCCCCTCACCGCACACCCCCGCACAGCACACCCCCTCGACCCCTCGCAGGCGCCGCTCCGGCCGGGCCGCCCTCGCCGCGGCCGGCGTGCTCGGCCTGGTCGCCGGCGGCTTCGCCGCCCTGGCCGGCACCGGCGCGGCCTCCGCGTCCGCCTCCACCACCGACGCCGGCCCCGGGCTGGGCAGCAACTGGTACGCCTCGGCACCGTACCTGATGCCCGAGGACAACAGCCCGCCGGACGCCGCCGCCGTGATGGACGCCACCGGCCAGAAGGCCTTCCAGCTGGCCTTCATCCTCGCCCAGGGCAACAGCTGTTCGCCCGCCTGGGGCGGCACCTCCTCGATCGACTCCGACACCACCATGCCCGCCGTCATCCAGACCATCCGCGGCAAGGGCGGGGACGTCTCGGTGTCGGTCGGCGGGTACGGCGGCACCAAGCTCGGCCAGGTCTGCGGCACCCCGGAGGCGACCGCCGCCGGGTACCAGCAGGTGGTCACCAAGTACGGGCTCAAGGCGATCGACTTCGACCTGGAGGAGCCGGAGTACGAGAACACCGCCGCCATCCACAACGAGATCGGCGCGGCCCGCATCCTCCAGCAGAACAACCCCGGCCTGTACGTCTCGATCACCACGGCCGGCACCAACGCGGGCACCGGCTGGTTCGGCACCCAGATGCTCAACGAGGCCAAGTCGCAGGGCTTCACGCCGAACAACTACTCGATCATGCCGTTCGACGGCGGCTTCAACGGCGCCGCGGCGCAGACCGACGCGCTGGTGAAGTTCAACCAGATCCTGCAGACCACCTTCGGCTGGAGCGAGGCCACCGCTTACGCCCACGAGGGCGTGTCGATGATGAACGGCCGCACCGACGCCGCCGAGTACTTCCGCCAGGCCGACTTCCAGAGCGTGCTGGACTTCGCCACCGCGCACGGCCTGGCCCGGTACACCTTCTGGTCGGTGAACCGGGACCGCCAGTGCGCGGGACCGGTGGACCCGGGGCTGTCCGGCTCCTGCTCCAGCGTGGCGCAGAGCGACTGGGACTTCACCAAGTACACCGTGAAGTTCGCCGGGGCGACCCCGCCCACCACCCCGCCGACCACGCCCCCGTCCACCCCGCCGACCGGCCCGGGCACGCCGACCGGCAGCCCGACCGGCAACCCGGGCAGCTGCACCGCCCCGGCGTGGAGCGCGAGCACCACGTACACCGCGGGCGCCAAGGTCTCGTACAACGGGCACGCCTACCACGCCAAGTGGTGGACCCTGAACGAGGTGCCGAGCGCCAGCGGCCAGTGGGGCGTCTGGGGCGACGACGGCCCCTGCTGACCAAAGCCCGACACGGGGGTGGGGGCGGGCGTCCAAGGACACCCGCCCCCACCCCCGGCCTCAGCTCCCCGCGAACCGCTCCCGCAGCTCGGTGAGCACCCGCGGCGCCTCGGTCAGGCCGGCCGCCTCGGAGCGGGCGATCCCCTCGGTCAGCCGCTGCACCGCCGCCCCGGCCCGGCCGAGGTCGCCGCCCTCGATGAGCGCGGCCAGCCGGACGGACTCGGCCCGCAGCGACTCCGGCTGGGGCGAGCCGGCCGGCTCCCCCTCCTGCCCGTACACCGCGACGGCCCGCTCGGCCTCGGCGAGCGCCTCCTCGAAGCGGTCGGCGATGGCCAGGCAGCGCGCCCGCGCGTAGTGCGAACCGCCGCGCAGGTACCAGCCGTTGCACTCCTGCCCGAGCCGCTCGGCGGCCTCGCCGAGCGCGTCGGCCTCGGCCAGCAGGGCGAGCGCGGCGTCCAGCCACTCCTCGGGGCCGCCCCGCTCGCACGTCGTGAGCTGGGCGAACTCCCGCAAGGTGGCCGCCAGTTGGTCGACCTTCGGGGCCTTCTCATGCGCCTCCCGGGCGCGCCCGAGGGCGGCCTCGGCGGCGTCCCAGCGGTCCGCCTTGGCGAGGGTCAGGGCGGCCTCGCAGGCGACCATGGTGTGGGTCTCCTGGTCCTCCCAGTCGGAGACCAGCTCGGCCAGCCGCAGGTACTCCTCGGCCGCGTCCCGGTACTCCTCCAGGTCGACCAGGCCCCGGGCGAGGTCCAGCCGGACCTGGGCGACCATCCGCGCGTCCAGTCCGGCGGTCGAGGCCTGGGCGTCCAGGACGGACTCCAGCACGGCCACCGCGTCGGCGTCCCGGCCGGTGCCGCGCAGCACGTCGGCGAGCTGCAGCCGCACCCGGGCCGCCTCCTCGACGGCCCCGGCACCCTGCCGGTCGAAGCGCGCGGCGGCCTCGGACAGCGCCCGGACGGCGCCGCCGAAGTCCTCGACCTGCATGCTGGCGTGGCCGAGCATCATGTACGTCGGCGCGTACGGGTAGGCGTCCTCGCCCCAGCGCACGGCCTCGGCCAGGGCCCGGTGGAACACCTCGACCGCCTGGCCGGGTTCGCCGCCCTGCAGCAGCACCTGGCCGAGCAGACCGAGCACCCGCGGGGTCTGCCAGGGCAGTTCGGCCTCCTCCAACTGGGCCAGCACCTCGCGCAGTTCGGCCGCGGCCTCGGCGAGGCGGCCCTGCCGGGCGGCGGCGTCGGCGAGGTACTGGCGGGAGGTCGCGGCCCGCCGGGCGGAGCCGAGCTCGACGGCGGCGCGCCGGTAGCCGCCGACGGCGGCCTCGAAGCGCTCGGCGGTCTCGGCGGGCGGCTCGGGCAGCGCCTCGACCAGGTCGTGGTGGGCGGCGTAGGCGCGCGACTGCAGGACGATCAGGTAGTCGTCGTCCAGCATGCCGCCCGCGGCGTGCAGCTCCTCGGCCCGGGCCAGGGCGGCGTCCAGGGCCGGCCAGTCGACCACCGCGCCCTCGACGTCGCCGAGTTCGACGATCAGCGTCCGGGTGCGGGTCATCAGGGCCGGGCCGGGCAGCCCGGCCTGCTCGAACAGCTCGGCGGCGGCCAGCAGCCCCGCCGCGCCCTCCGCGTGGTCGTCGCGCCCGAGCGCCTCCTGGGCGCGCTGCTCGGCGAGTTCGGCGCGCAGCTGCTCCGGGCTGCCGAGTCCGGCGTCCTCGGGGTGGGTGAAGTCCGCGGCGGCGGCGCGTTCGGCGATCCGCTTCCAGAGCCGGTCGGCGTCGGGGTGGCCGAGCAGCTCCAGCTCGCGGGCGCGCAGCACCAGCGCGGCGAAGTCCTCCGGCTCGGCCTCGACGGTGCGCCGCGGGGCCGGGGCCACGGCCGGTGCCGCGGTGGCCAGTTCGGGCGCGGCGGCGGCCCGGACGCCCAGTGCCAGCGGCTCGGCGAGCAGCGGTTCGGCGGCCAGTCGGGCGCGCCGGGCGGCGCCGACCGTGTCGGTGCCGTTGCGGGCGTCGAAGCGGGCGGCCAGGGCGTCGGCCTCGGTGCGCAGGTGGGCGAGCAGGGTGTCGACCGTCCAGGCGGTGCCGGCCGGGCCGCTGACCGTGAGCCCGCCGTGGCCGGCTGCGGCCAGGGCGGCGACCAGCACCTCGACGCCGGTCAGGAACTCCAGCCGGGCGGACGGCTCGCCGGTGACCGCGAACAGGTCGCGGTTCTCGGCGAGCAGCTCCAGGCCGCGCGGCTCGTTGCCGGACAGCGCGCAGAACTCGATGTGCTGCCCGATCGCCGCCAGCATCGCGGCCTTGCCGCGGGCGTAGCGGTAGCCGGTCAGGTGCGCGGAGCGGGCCTCGTCCGGCCGGCCGCGGCGCAGCAGCGGCAGCAGGGCGGTGGCCTGGCTGAGGTAGGGCTCCTGCTCGCAGCTGCTGCGGCCGTCCAGCACCGGGGCGAGGACCTCCAGCGCGCGGGCGTCGTCCCCGGCGTCGACGAAGTGCCGGGCCCGGGCGCGGGTCTCGCAGGCGTGGCAGTCGCTCAGCTCGGTGCGCGGGCGGGCCGTCCACAGCTCGTAGGCGTCCTGGACGTCGACGCCGGTCTGCGCGGCCAGGTGGTAGCGCTGGGCGTAGTACGGCTGGAGGTCGTAGCCGGCCTTGCGGTAGCGGTCGCGCAGTTCGGTGTGCCAGCGGCGGATGGCGGGCAGCGGGACGTCCGGGGTGTCCATCAGCGCGGCGGCCACCCACTTGAAGCGCCAGTACACCTGGTGGCGGGCCCATTCGCCGAAGCCGTCCGGGTCCTGGTCCCAGAGCTTGAGCACCCGGGCGAAGACCACCGGGCTCTTGCTGCGCTCGCCGTCGTACTCGTAGGCCTCCATGAGTTCGAGCAGGGCCATCGAGCGGACCCCGGTGTCCTCGAACTGCTCGGCGGCGTCGACGAGTTCCTCGGCGGTGACGGTGCGGGTGCGGCCGTACGGGCGGGCGTCGTTCTCGCGCAGCCCGGCCATCACCGCGTCGGTGGTGTCCAGCATCACGCCTCCTTCTCGTCGGCGCCGGCCGCCTCGTGGCCGAGCATCGCGTGGTCGAGCAGGCTGATGAACGAGCGGTTCAGCAGCGCGGACTCGCTGGCCTTGAGCGGGCGGCGGGTCATCAGCACGGCCTGCCCGTAGAGCGCCTCGACGGCGGTGACGGCGAGGTCCCGGTCGGTGACGGTGGCGGCGCGGCGCACCAGCGGGTTGAGGTGGTTCAGCACCAACTGGGCGCGGGGCACCTCGGCGCGCAGCGAGCCCAGGATGTCCGCCCACAACCCGTCGGCCTCGTCGGCGAGTTGGGCGCGGGTGCGCTCGTGCCGGGCCTCCCGGTTGTCGAGCAGCAGGGCGGGCGCGTTGGTCGGGTGGAAGCTGCGCAGGGCGACGTCGCAGTCGAACCGGCCGACCACCTCGCGGGCGATCGCCAGGAAGGCGCCGGCGGCCAGTTCGGCGGCCGGGTCGACGGTGTCCAGGTGCGCGGTGACGGTGCCCGGGTCGAGGTCGGCGACCGAGACGCCGGGGCGGATCTCGGGCAGCCGGTGCACCAGGTCGCGGTCGTAGGTGTAGCCGCCGTTGACCACGCCGAGCCCGGCCGCGCCGGCGATCGGGGCGACCTGGCGGAACTCCTCGACCGTACGGGTCACCAGCACCACCGGGTGGCTGCGGGCGAACTCGTCCAGGGTGACGTTGCCGTCGGTGGTCTCGAACGGCAGCCAGGGCAGCATCATCCGCAGCAACTCGTCGTCGTAGCGGGCGAGTTCCTTGACGGCCAGGTGGTGCACGGAGAGGAAGCGGTGCAGCAGCGTCGGGTCGCTCGCGGACAGGCCGGTGAGCCAGTCGCGGATCCGGGCGCCGAGCGCGTCCCGGACGGCGGCCAGCGTCTCGTCGGCGTACAGGCCCTCGCGCGAGGCGGTGGGGCGCAGCCCGTCGGTGTCCACCACGCAGCGGACGAAGAACGCCCAGTCCGGCAGCAGTTCGGCGGCCTGGTCGGAGAGCAGCATGCCCTTGAGGTGCACCCGGTGGCCGTTGCGGCGCGAGGGCGGGGCGGCGTCCGGCAGGACGTACGCGACGCCGCGCAGGCCGACCAGCGGGAGGTCCAGCTCGATGGTGTCCAGCGGGACGAAGTCGAAGGTGGCGCGGCAGTACTCGGCGAGCGCGTCGCGCCGGGCCAGCGGGGAGCCGTGCCGCTCGGCCCACGGCGGGGTGCGGTTGACCGCGTGCGCGGTGCCGTCGGCGTCGACCACGGTGACGTCGTGGCGCAGCAGGCTGCCGAAGTCCCGGGCGAGGGTGAGCACCCGGGCGGGGCGGGTCCACTCGGCGGCGTCGGCGCGCGGGGCGAGGGTGACGGTGGTGCCGGGCTCGGGCTTGGCCGAGGAGGGCAGGGTGCGGATGGTGTAGCTGCCGTCCGACAGGCCGCGCCACTCGATCACCGGCGCGTCCGGGCTGCCCGCGTGCCGGGTGACCACGGTGATCTCGTCGGCGACCACGAAGCAGGCCAGCAGGCCGATGCCGAACTGGCCGATGAAGTCGCCGCGGGCCTGGGCCAGGCCGTCGCCGTCCAGCCGGCCGTCGGCGTCGCGCTTGGAGCTGCGGCCGATGGTGGCGAGGAAGGTGTGGACGTCCTGCTCGGTCAGGCCGATGCCGGTGTCGGTGACGGACAGCTCGTCATCGGCCCGGACGGTGATGGCGGCCGGCGCCCCGGGGTCGAGGGCGCGGCGGGCGGAGATCGCGTCCACCGCGTTCTGCAGCAGCTCGCGCAGGTAGACCCGCGGGCTGGAGTAGAGGTGGTGGGAGAGCAGGTCCACCAGGCCGCGCAGGTCCACCTGGAAGGTGTGCGCACTCGTCGGGTTGTCGGTTGGGGACACCGGAGGCTCTTTCGGTCGCGGAATGCGGAAGGGGTGACGTACGGGGCGTACAGGGTGTACGGGACGCGCGGGGCGTACGGGGCGTACGGGGCGTACGGGGCGCGCGGGGTGCGCGGGGCGCGCGGGGTGCGCGGGGTGCGCGGGTCAGGACGCGGCGCAGCGGTCCCGGTGGGCGCGGAAGGCCTTGACCGGCTCGCCGGCCAGGTAGTGCCAGGGCGACTCGGTGACCATGCCGTCCAGCGCGTCGAACAGCAGCCGCGCGGTCTTGCGCTGGTCGGCGAGCGAGAAGGCCATCGCGAAGGTGTTGAAGCCCGCCTGCCAGCCGCCGGCCGGGACGAAGTCCGGGTGCAGGACGGAGCGGAACGCCGCCTCCTGCAGATCGGCCAGCACGGTGGGGCTGGTCAGGTAGGCGTGGTCCTCGCCGTCCGGGAGGTCCAGCCAGCGCTCCAGGTGGGCGAGCGCCACCAGTTCGCCGAGCGGGCTGCCCTCGGGGGCGGCCAGCATCGAGGAGCGGGCGAACTCGTGCATGGCGTCGTGCGAGCCGCCCCACTTGGCGCTCAGCTGCTGCAGGCGCTGGCGGTGCGAGCCGGGGTGCCCGGGCACCCGGCGCACTGCGGCCTCGAAGCGGCAGGTGGCGACCTCGGGGGCGAGCGAGGCGCCGCGCGCGCTGATCTGCAGGAAGTACCAGGGCGCGAGCCAGGACGGCTCCCGCTCGGCGACCTCCAGCAGCTGCTCCTCGGCCACCTCCAGCCGCTGGTGGAAGAGCTTCCACTGCTCCTCGGTGACGTGCTTGGCGCGGGCGCCGCTGCGCGCCTCCCAGGCCCAGGTGACGTGCCGGGCGCCGGACAGCAGCAGCGGCAGCGCGTCATCGGGGGAGTCCGCGATCGCGCGGGCCGTCCACTCCTCGACCCCGGCGACGTCGGAGACCGCGCCCACCAGCCGGTTCAGCTCGGCGCCGTCCGCGGCGGCCAGGGCCGGGCGCAGCGCCGTCCACTCCCCGGCGGCGGCCTGCCCGAGCACCAGCCGGACGGTCTCGTCCCCGAGGGCCGGATCGAGCCGCGGCTCGGCCCCCCGACCGGCCGCGGGCGCCTCGGCGGCCCGCTTGCCCAGCCCGAACCCGAACCCGCGGCGACCGGCCCGGTCCTGCGCGCCCTCCCCGCCCGAGCGGCGTCGGAACAGCGGCATGTGTGGCCCCCTCGAACATCATCGGCATCAATCGCACGGCCGCCCAGCGGCCGTCCCAGATGAGTACATATCACGGCCGACCGACATCCGTTTGCCCAGCCCAGCGCCCCCGGGCCGGGTGACATCTTGCTGCCTGACACTTTCCTGACACCACGCCCGCCACCACCCGGGCCGACGATCCGTCAGGCTGTCTCCCGTGCACGCCATCCGCTTCCACCTGCGCGCCCCGACCCACCGCGACGGCCCGCCGCCGCCCTCCCCGGAGACCCTCCGGTCCGGCCTGGCCTGCGGACTCCCCGCCGGGGCCCGGATCGAACACGCCCACCTCCAAGTCGGCCCGGGCACCGTCGACGGGGTGGCCTTCGTCCTCGCCGACGACCTGCTCACCGCCGAGGCCGCCCTCACCCTCGCCTGCACCGCCCTGACCGAACCCACCGGCCCGCTCCCCGGCTGGCACCTCGCGCACTGCGCCCTGGACACCCTGCTGGCCCTCGGCGTGCACGAGCTGCCGGTGTTCCCCTGACCCCGCCCGGCTGACCCCACTCGACACAGGGGGTGGGACGGTTCGTGTGCGGGGTGGTCGCTATCTTGAGGGATCACGGACAGGCGTAAGGGAGTGGGCGCATGGGGATGGGTGGTCGGCGGGGCACCGTCGTGGTGGCGGCCGGGGTGCTGGCGGGCGTGTTGGCGGGGTGTTCCTCCGGTGCGTCCGAGGGGGCCAAGAACGCTGCGGGGGCGCCGAGTTCGGCGATGACGAGCGCGGCGGCCGGTGGTACGACGGCCAGCGGTTCGGCCGCGGTGCCGGGTGGTACGGCTTCGGCCCCGGCCCCGGCCGGCGGGTCCGCCGGGGCTTCGGCGCCCGCAGGCGGGACGGCTGGCGGGTCGGGTGGCGGGGCGGCGCAGGTGCCGCCGCCGGCCGCGCCCAGCGCGGACCTGGAGGCGGCACTGCTGGACGACAAGGTGGTCGGGCAGGTGCTGCCGGACGCCAAGGCGATGGCCGGGTGGCAGGAGGAGAAGCGCAAGGTCGACACGGCCGACCACGCCGTCACCTGCACCGCCTCGGCGCCGTGCACGGGCAAGCCGTTGAGCGGGTCGGTCCGGTTCTCCTCGGGGGATCTGGTGACCCGCTTCCTGGTGGAGACGCTGCCGAGCCGGGACGCCGCCAGGAACCGGGCGAAGGAGACGTACGCCTCCTACCCGGTGGGGCCGTTCAAGAAGGTCGACGCCCCGGCCGTGGGCAGTGAGAGCCAGGCGTTCGTGGGGCCGCTGGCCGACGGCGACGGGGTGAGCATCGTGGTGCGCTCGGGCACCGTGGTGGCGAGCGTGACCACGGAGGGCGGGCCGGTGGACCTGCCGGCCGCCCGGCGGTTCGCGGTGATGCTGGTGAACCGGATCGAGCAGGCGCAGTCGGGGAAGGCGCCGGACGCGGGGCTGGGCCAGGCCTGACCGGTCCGCCGCACCCCCGGGAACGCCGGCGGGGCGGCGACCACACCGTGGTCACCGCCCCGCCGCTACGAACCGAGGCCTACCGACTGATCAGACCGCCGGCACCGGGAACGTCGGGAACTCGACGCCCGAGATGTACTGCACGACCCGCACGACCTGGCACGAGTAGCCGAACTCGTTGTCGTACCACAGGTAGAGGATCGCGTTGTCGCCGTCGACCTTGGTCGCCCCGGCGTCCACGATCGAGGCGTGGCGCGAGCCGATGAAGTCGCTCGACACCGCGTCCGGCGAGTCGGTGAAGTCGATCTGGCGCTTCAGCGGCGAGGTGAGCGAGATCTCCCGCAGGTAGTCGAGGACCTCCTCGCGGTTGGTCTCCCGCTTGAGCTGCAGGTTCAGGATCGCGATGGACACGTCCGGGACGGGCACGCGGATCGAGCTGCCAGTGATCTTCGCCTTGAGGTCCGGCAGGGCCTTGGCGACGGCCGAGGCGGCACCGGTCTCGGTGATCACCATGTTCAGCGGCGCCGAGCGGCCGCGACGGTCGGCCTTGTGGTAGTTGTCCAGCAGGTTCTGGTCGTTGGTGAACGAGTGGACGGTCTCGACGTGGCCGCGCACGACGCCGTACTCGTCCTCCATCGCCTTCAGCGGCGGGACGATCGCGTTGGTGGTGCAGGAGGCGCAGGAGATGATCTGCTCGTCCGGCTTGATCATGTCGTGGTTGACGCCGTGCACGATGTTCGGCACGTCGCCCTTGCCCGGGGCGGTCAGCACGACCTTGGCGATGCCGGGCCGAAGGTGCTTGGACAGCCCCTCGCGGTCACGCCACCGGCCGGTGTTGTCGATCAGGATCGCGTCCTTGATCCCGTACTCCGTGTAGTCGACCTCGCTCGGGTCGTTGGAGTAGATCACCGTGATCTCGTTGCCGTTGACGACGATCTTGTTGTTCGCCTCGTCGACGGTGATGGTGCCCTGGAACTGGCCGTGGATCGAGTCCCGGCGCAGCAGCGACGCGCGCTTGACCAGGTCGTCGCCGCCGCCGTTGCGCACGACGATGGCCTTCAGCCGCAGGCCGTTGCCCGAGGCCTTCTCGATCAGCAGCCGCGCGACCAGCCGGCCGATGCGGCCGAACCCGTACAGCACGACGTCCTGCGCGGACCGGCGCTCCAGCTTGTTCGCACCGGTGGCACCGGCGACGGCACGGGCGGTGAACTCCTCCACCGACAGGCCGTGGTCGTCCGCCCGGTACGTCGAGGCGAGCATCCCGAGGTCGATCTGCGAGGGGCCGAGGTCCAGGGTGGTCAGCGCCTGCAGGAACGGCATGGTCTCGGTGACCGAGAGCTCCTCGCCGGCTATCTGCCGGGCGAAGCGGTGCGTCTTGAGGATGCTGACCACCGACTTGTTCACCAGGGAACGGCTGTGGAGCAGGACGGTGACGTCCTTCTCCCGGTGCAGCCGCCCGATGATCGGGATCATCGACTCCGCGATCTCCTCGCGGTTCTTCCAGTCCGTGAACACGTCGTCGTTGACAGTCACAAGTCCATCTTTCGAGCTGAGGGTGTTGCGCACATGGTAGCTTCGCCCGCTCCCGACCCGACGGCCGGTCCCTCCCCCGCCCCTCCGCCGCACCCCTCCCACCTGCGCGTTCCCCCGCCGCGCGGCCGCCAAAGGTGATCACCGCCACCCCCGGGGCCCCCAGTAGAGTGGGCGGCACCGAAGATCCGGACGCGAGATCCGGACGAGGCTTGAGGGGGCCTGGGTGGGGACGCTGGGCATGCACCGGGACTTCCTGCTGGAGTTCGCGGCGCTGGAGAAGTCGGTGCAGCGGCGGGTCTTCGAGACCTTCGAGAAGTTCACCGGGGCCACCCACGCCGGCGCCCACCTGGAGAAGATCACCCACCAGCGGGACCCGCGGATCCGGACCATCCGGATCACCGACTTCTGGCGCGGGGTCGTCCTCAAGGCCGACCGGGGCGACGGCTACCTGCTGCTCAAGGTCCTCCCCCACGACAAGGCCAACGACTGGGCGCTCAAGCACCGCGCCTCCGTCAACGCCGCCACCCAGGGCGTCGAGATCCGCAACGACGTCGCCCTGGAACGCGCCTCCGTCTCGCTGCGGGCCCGGGCCTCGGACGAGCCCCAGCGACTGTTCGCCGACCGCTCCGACAAGGTGCTGCGCAGCCTGGGCATCGACGAGGAGATCCTGCCGATCATCCGGCTGCTGCCCGACGAGGCCCACCTGGAGGCGCTCCACCGGGTCCTGCCGGAGCAGCAGTTCGACGTGCTGATCGGCCTCGCCAGCGGGATGGAACCGGCCGAGATCGACCGCGAGATCGTCCAGGCGTACGCGCGGGCGGCGGCCCCGGTGGACACCGGGCAGCCCGGGGACGGGCTGGTCGCGGCGATGGCCCACGCCCGCGGCCGGGTCGCCCTGGTGTCCGGACCCGAGGAGCTCCAGGAGATCCTGGAGCGCCCGTTCGACACGTGGCGGATCTTCCTGCACCCGGCCCAGTACCGGATCGCCTACCGGGGCTCGTACAACGGCCCGGCCCGCGTCACCGGCGGCCCCGGGACCGGCAAGACCGTGGTGGCCCTGCACCGGGCCTACCACCTGGCCCGCCGGCTGCCGGCCGACGCCCCCGACGGCTCGGTGCTGCTCACCACCTACACCAAGGACCTCGCCGCCGAGCTGGAACGCTGCCTGACCCTGCTGATCACGGACGGGCGGATCCGGGCGAAGGTCCGGGTGGTCACCGTCGACGCCCTGGCGAACGAGGTCCTCCGCCGCGCGCACAGCGGCGCCGCGCTGAAGATCGTGTTCAACCAGCGTGCGGTGCTGGCCCGTTGGCGCCGCGCCGCGCAGCGGACCGGGGTCGACTTCACCGACGTCTTCCTGGACCAGGAGTGGCGGCAAGTCGTCCTGGCCCAGTCGATCGATAGCCCGGAGCAGTACCTCAAGGCCCCACGCCCCGGCCGGGGCACCGCCCTCGGCCCGCTGCAACGGGCCGAACTGTGGCGCGCGGTGGCCGCGTTCGAGGAGGAGCTGCGGCAGAACGGGGAGCGGACCTTCCTCCAGGTCTGCGCCCACGCCGCCCGGGCGCTCGACGAACGCTCAGCACTCGACGAACGGGCGCTCGGCGAAAGGGACTTCGGCGAACGGGAGGACCGCCCGTTCCGGCACGTGGTGGTCGACGAGGCGCAGGACCTCCACCCCGCGCAGTGGCGCTTCCTGCGCGCACTGGTCGCCGCCGGACCGGACGACCTGTTCCTGGCCGGCGACCCCCACCAGCGGATCTACGGCAACAAGGTCTCGCTGCGCTCGCTCGGCATCCAGGTCGTCGGCCGGTCCGCCCGGCTGCGCGTCAACTACCGCACCACGCACGAGATCCTCAGCTGGTCCGCCTCCCTGCTCACCGGCGAGCGCCCGGACGACATGGACGGCGGGGAGGAGTCCCTGGCCGGCTACCACTCGACCCTGCACGGCGCGCACCCCGAGACCCACGGCCACGCCGACCAGGACGAGGAGCTCCGGGCCCTGGTCGCCCGCATCGAGGAGTGGACCGCCTCCGGGGTCGGCCCGGAGGACATCGGCGTCGCCACCCGCACCGCCCAACTCGGCCGCGACATAGCCCAGGTGCTGGAACGGTCCGGCACCCCGGCCTGGCTGCTCGGCAACACGCCGGCCCCCGGCGTGCGGATCGGCACCATGCACCGGATGAAGGGCCTGGAGTTCCGCTGCGTCGCCGTGGTGGGCGTCAGCGCCGGCATGGTGCCCAACGGCAACGCGATCACCCCCGAGGAGACCGACCCGCAGCAGCACCGGGAGGACCTCAACGGCGAACTGAACCTGCTCTTCGTGGCCTGCACCCGCGCCCGGGAGGCCCTCTCGGTCTCCTGGCACGGCGCCCCCAGCCCCTTCCTCGCCCCGGTCGTCCGGGCCGAACCACCCACCCCCTGACCCACCGCCCCGGTGCCCCCGCCGGTGCCCCGCCGAGGATTTGCCGGGGGCCGGGCGCGGTGGGGTAATGGGGAGGGCCGGTGCTTGAGGGTGAGTCGTGAGAGAACCCGGGAGCGAGCGATGAGCGGTGGGCCGGAACCGATCAGTGCCGAGGGGCTGCGTGCCGTGCAGGAGGAGTTGGCGCAGCTGCGGGCGGAGCGGGGGGAGGTGGCCGCGACGCTGCGCGGGGAGGATCCGGTGGGGGACCGGGCCGATGCGGCGGACGAGTTGCAGCGGGCGTCGGACGTGACCCGGCTGGACCGGCGGATCGTCGAGCTGGAGGAGCGGCTGCGGGAGGCCGAAGTGGCCGGGCCGCCGTCCACGGACGTGATCGGGGTGGGGTCGACGGTCACCGTGCGGTTCTCGGACGGCGAGGAGGAGACCGTCGAGATCTCCGAGCTGGCCGAGGAGCGGGAGCTGACCCTGGTGACGTACGACAGTCCGCTGGGGAAGGCGCTGCTGGGCCGCCACGCCGGGGACACGGTGAACTACGAGACGCCCGGCGGCGCGGCGAGCGCGGTCGTACTGGCGGTGGGCGACGCCGCATGACCGACGGCGGGTGACCGACGCCCGGGCTCGATAGGCGCCGCCTCTCAGCCGAGCGGGATCACCTCTTTGACCTGCGACGATGCCGGACAGGACACTGGACGGACGGCCTTCCGCCGCCTCCACCCCCGCCTCCGCCCCGTCCGGGCGAACCGTCCGAGGAGCCCCCGCACGTGCGCCTGGTGGTGGCGGCCGCGGTCTACCAGAGCACCACCTCCAGCGGCTTCCTCACCCCGCTGCTGCTCACCGGCACCGCCGGCCACGCGTCCTACCCGGCGCTGCTGATCGGCATGGCCGCCGTGGGTGTGCTCTGCCTGGCGCTCACCGGCACCCACAGCCGCCGCCACCTGCCCGGGCACCCGGCCGGCCCGGAAACGCGCGAGGATTCATCCGTACAGTCCTGACGTGCAGGCCTGACGCACCCGACCGCGAGACCCACCCCGAGGAGCCGACGACCATGGGCCGAGTGACCGTCCCCCGCAGGGTGCTGCGGCTGCGCAAGGGCGTGCCCTCGTACCGCCCCGACACCCTGGCCGCCGAGGAACCGATGGAGATCCGGGTCGGCGGGCGCCCGCTGACGGTGACCATGCGCACCCCCGGCAGCGACTTCGACCTCGCGGCCGGCTTCCTGGTCAGCGAGGGCGTGCTGCACGCCGCCGACCACCTGGCGGGGATCCGCTACTGCGCCGGGGCCACCGCCGACGGCGGCAACACCTACAACGTGGTGGACGTGGTCCTCGCGGCCGGCGTGCCCGCCCCGGACGCCTCGCTGGAGCGCAACTTCTACACCACTTCCTCCTGCGGCCTGTGCGGCAAGGCCAGCCTGGACGCGGTGCGCACCACCGCGCCGTGGAGCGTCGCGCAGGACGGGCTGCGGCTCACCCCCGAGCTGCTGTCCGCGCTGCCCGACCGGCTGCGCGCCGCCCAGAAGGTCTTCGACAGCACCGGCGGCCTGCACGCGGCCGGGCTGTTCGACGCGCAGGGGCGGCTGCTCTGCCTGCGCGAGGACGTCGGCCGGCACAACGCGGTGGACAAGGTGGTCGGCCACGCGCTGCGCGAGGGCCTGCTGCCGGCCCGCGGCACGGTGCTGATGGTCAGCGGCCGGGCCTCCTTCGAGCTGGTGCAGAAGGCCGTGATGGCCGGCATCCCGGCGCTCGCCGCCGTCTCCGCACCGTCCTCGCTGGCGGTGGACCTGGCCGAGGAGACCGGGCTGACCCTGGTCGGCTTCCTGCGCGGCGACTCGATGAACGTCTACACCCGCACCGACCGGATCGACACCGCCCCGGAAAGCAGCTAGATGCACTTCCGCCAGCTCGAGTACCTGGTCGCCCTCGCCCGCGAGCGGCACTTCGCCCGCGCCGCCCAGGCCTGCCGGGTCTCCCGGCCCGCGCTGTCCGAGGCGGTGCGCAAGCTGGAGGACGAGCTGGGGGTGCTGCTGGTGCGGCGCGGCCGCGCCTACGAGGGCCTGACCGCCGAGGGCGAGCGGATCGTGCTGCGGGCGCAGCGCATCCTGGCCGACCGGGACGCCCTGCGGGACGAGGTGGACGCGCTGCGCACCGGGCTGAGCGGGCGGCTGCGGATCGGCTCGGTGCCGACCGCCTCGGGCGCCGTCCCGCTGCTCACCGGACCGTTCTGCACCGCCCACCCGCTGGCCGCCGTGGAGCTGTCCGGCGGCCTGCGTTCCGAGGAACTCCTGCGCCAGGTAAGGAACTTCGAGATCGACGCGGGCATCACCTACCTCCCGGAGCAGGACGAGGACGGCCTGCGCGCCGTCCCGCTCTACGAGGAGCGGTACGTCCTGCTGACCAGCCCGGCCGACGGGCTCGCCGGGCAGCCCCGGGCCACCTGGGCGGAGGCCTCCCGGCTGCCGCTGTGCCTGCTGCACCCGGGCATGCAGGGCCGCCGGGTGCTGGACGGGGTGTTCGCGGGCCTGGGGCTGGCGCCGACCCCCCGGGTGGAGACCGACTCGGTGGCCTCGCTGTTCGCGCACGTGCGCACCGGCCACTGGGCGAGCGTGGTGCCGTACGCCTGGCTGCACGTGTTCGGGGTGCCGCCCGGGATGCGGGCCGTACCGCTGGTGGAGCCGGTGCACAGCGCGCCGATCGGGCTGGTGATCGCGGCCCGGGAGCCGGGCTCGGTGATGGCCCGCGCCCTGCTGGAGGTGGCCCGCCGGACGGACGTCGCCGGGGTGCTGGGCAGCCTGCCGCAGGCGTGACCCGGCTACTCCGACGGCTGGGGCGTCCAGCGGTGCAGCCCCTTGCGGTCGTAGTAGCGGGTCATCCCGAAGCCGAAGGCCAGCGCCAGCGCCACCCCGATGGCGATCATGATCCAGCCGCGGGCCAGCCCGGCGTCCCCGCGGGCGTCGAAGAACAGGATCGCCCGGATGCCGTCGCTCAGCTGCCGCATCGGCTCGAAGACGGCGAGGAAGCGGTAGAAGCCGGGCACCGCCTGGAGCGGGACGGTCGCCCCGGAGGACGGCAGGGCGAGCGCGATGAACACGAACATGGACACCAGCTGCCCGATCCCGCCGAACGCGGCGTTGATGGCCTGCACCCCGAGGCCGACGGCGAGGCTGGCGCAGTAGGCGAACACCCACAGCAGCGCCTGGTGCGGGGCGTCCATGCCGAGGATGCCGGCCGTGCAGAGCAGCACCAGCGAGGTGGTGACCAGCATGAGCCCGGCGGTCATCAGCATCTTGAGCAGCAGGGTCTGGGTGCGGCTGATCGGGACGGTCGGGCGGCGGGTGTGCCAGGGGCCGATCTCGCTGTCGCTGTAGCCGAGGGCGCCGTCGACGCCGTTGTGGATGATGTTGCCGCCGATGAAGCCGGTCAGCACGGCGAGCAGGGTGAAGTAGAAGGCGCTCAGGCCGAGGCCGCTGTGGCTGCCGATCGGGTGGCCGACCTGGGTGGTGACGGCGAACGGGTCGGCGAGCAGCAGCCGGGCGGTGGCACCGGTGTCCGGCCCCTGAGCACCCGAACCGCCCGAACCGCCCGGGGCCGGCACGGCGGCCAGCAGCTGCTGCCCGGCCGCGACCGAGGCCTGGTGGGCGGCGTTCTGGGCGATCTGGGAGGCGATCGAGGAGCCGAGGCTGCCCAGGCCGGGGTTGGTGAGGACGGTGAGGGTGGGCCGCTTGACGGCCCCGCCGGTGGCGAGCGCGGAGACGGTGGCGGTGAAGTCGGCGGGGACGAGCAGCACGCCGTAGACCTTGCCGGCGGCGAGCAGGTCGCGGGCGCCCGCGTCGTCGGTCTGCCGCCAGCGGACGGTGTCGTCGGGCGTGCCGGCCACCACGGCGCGGGTCAGCTGAGTGCCGAGGTTCACCGGCTGGCCGGGCGGCGGCGGGGCCTGGTCGGCGTTCACCAGGGCGATCGGCAGCCGGTGCAGGTGGCCGGTCGGGTTGACGATGCCGCCCAGGTAGAGCAGGGAGAGCAGCACGGCCACCAGGGCGCACAGCACGCCGGGGAAGAGCCAGAGCTTGGGGCGCCGGGCGAGCGCCAAGGCCCTCGCCTGCCGGGGAGCCCCCTGGGGGCCTGCGGTCTGGGAGCCGGCGGTAGCCATGCCACCCCTCTGCTGCGTGTGCGGGTACGGATCCGGCGGGAAGTCGTTCCGTCGTCACGCGGTGCTCAAACCCGCGTCACCCGGACGGGGGCCACGCCCGACGCCACACCCGCCGTCACATCTGACATCACACCCCCGCCAAAGGTAAAGGTTCTACCAAGTGCGCAAGTATCGCGCTCCGGCCGGTCTATGCTTCTTGAGGTTTGAAGAAGGCACCTCGTTCGGTGAGGCTTCTTCACGGACACAGGCCACTGATCCGACGACGTCGAGAGACGCCCAGGGTTAGGACAGATCTTCCCGACCTAAGGGTTGATCCGAAGTGGCTTCCGGCCCAAGCGGGTTGGACACGCCGTGGAGTGCCAAAGCTCTGACGAGTTGGGGTGAGCCGGCGTCTCTGTAGCGCGTCGGCGAACTCCTTGCCGTGTCGATGACACGCACCACGGGGTGCGTCGACCGGGAGGAGGCGAGAGACATGGATTGCAGTAGTCCGGGCCACAGTTGCCCCCACCCCCGCTTGTCCTCGTACACCTCCGGCACGCGGTAACAATCTCCCCTGCGCGTCCCTCCGGCGACGCATCACCTCACGCTCGCGGCTTCGCCGTGCCCGCACCGCCGCGCGCTGATGCGCCATGCCCTCACGCAGGGGGAATTGCTGCTGCGCGCCCCCATCACCCCGCCTGCCCAGGGGTCCACGGGAGGAACGTCATGACCACCAACGCCACACTCAACTCCAAGGTACCGCCGCAGCGTTCGGCCGTCCTGGACGACGCCCACGTCGGCGACATCAAGGGTGCGCTCGGCACCATCAAGCTCGATGACGACGCACCGCGCACCGGTCTGTCGGCGAGACTCAAGACCCTGCTCGCGATCGTCGGCCCCGGCCTGATCGTGATGGTCGGCGACAACGACGCGGGCGCCTTCTCCACCTACGGCCAGGCCGGGCAGAACTACGGCACCCAGCTGCTGTGGACCCTGCTGATGCTGGTGCCCGTGCTGTACGTCAACCAGGAGATGGTGCTGCGCCTGGGCGCCGTCACCGGCGTCGGACACGCCCGGCTGATCCTGGAGCGCTTCGGCAAGTTCTGGGGCGCCTTCAGCGTCATCGACCTGTTCCTGCTGAACGCGCTCACGCTGGTCACCGAGTTCATCGGCGTGACACTCGCGGCCGGGTACCTGGGCCTGCCCAAGGTCGCCTCGGTGGTGCTGGCGGCGGCGATCATCATCGCCTCGGCCTTCACCGGCTCCTTCCAGCGCTTCGAGCGGGTCGCCGTCACGCTGTGCATAGGCTCGCTGCTGCTGGTGCCGATCTACTTCATGGTCCACCCCAAGACCTCGCAGATGGCCCACGACTTCGTGGTGCCGCAGATGCCGGGCGGCGCGGGTGAACTGGCCGCGGTCATGCTGGTCATCATCTCGATCGTCGGCACCACCGTCGCCCCCTGGCAGCTGTTCTTCCAGCAGTCGTACGTCATCGACAAGCGCATCACCCCGCGCTTCATGAAGTACGAGAAGGCCGACCTCTGGATCGGCATCGCGATCGTCATCATCGGCGCCGCCGCCATGATGGGCTTCACCGCCGCCGCCTTCGCCGGCACCGACGGCTTCGGCCAGTTCTCCGACGCGGGCGCCGTCGCCCAGGGCATCGAGGACAAGGCCGGCCACCTGGCGGGCGTGCTGTTCGCCATCGCCCTGCTGGACGCCTCGATCATCGGCGCCTTCGCCGTCTCGCTCTCCACCGCCTACGCGATCGGCGACGTCTTCGGCATCAAGCACTCCCTGCACCGCGGGGTCAAGGGCGCCAAGGGCTTCTACGGCATCTACGCGGGCCTGGTGATCGCGGCGGCCGCCATCACCCTGCTGTCCACCGGGTACATGCAGGGCCTGATGACCCAGTTCGTCCAGGTGCTGGCCGGGGTGCTGCTGCCCTCCGCCACCGTCTTCCTGCTGCTGCTCTGCAACGACAAGGCCGTGCTCGGCCCCTGGGTGAACGGTCCCAAGACCAACGCCTTCACCGCCGCCGTGGTCGGCGTCCTGGTCACCCTCTCGCTGATCCTCACCGCGGCCGTCGTCTGGCCCGACATCAGCTCGGACGCGATCCTGCGGATCATGGCCGGCTGCGGGGTGGCGGGCGTCCTGGTCGCCGGGTACTCCTTCCTCTCCGGCCGCCGCGGCACCAAGGAGGACCCCATCGACCGCACCGGCCGGGAGAACTGGCGGATGCCCCCGCTGGAGACCCTGGAGAAGCCGGTGATGTCCACCGCCCGCAAGATCGGCATGGGCGCCCTGCGGGCCTACCTGCTGGTCGCGATGGTGATGGTGATCATCAAGATCGTGCAGACCGCCCTGAACCACTGACGCCGAACCACTGACCGGCCGCCGGGGGCGGCGCCGCGCACGACCGCCCGCCGCCCCCGGCCCGCCCCGGAACCCTCGACCGCCCCGCACCCCGGGGAAGGAAGGAAGTACGGCCATGCGCACCACCCCGTTCCACCGCTGCCCGAGCGTCCGCCTCGCCCTCCACGACGGCGTCGAGCGCGCCTACCGCCTCGACGACCCCGGCAGCTGCCCCCACTCGGGCACCCGCAACACCCCGGCCTCCGCGTACGAGCCCCGCGTCCACCTGGCCTACCTGCTGGCCCGCCAGGGCCACCGCCCGGACTGGCTCGCCCGCTTCGCGGACCTCCCGCCGGCCGCCGCGCACCGGCTCGCCCACGCCGCCGCCCATCACCGGGCCGCCTCCGCGAGCACCGCGTCCGCGCCGTTCGCTGCCTGAATTTTCGTCAATTCCCGTACTCACCAGTGCAGTTGTTCACATTCATTGTCCTTGTCACGGAGGTGACCAGCCATGTCCATCGTTGCCGCGTTCCAGCCCGCCCTTCCCTCCTCCGACCCCGGCCGACTGCGCGCCGCCCTCGCCGCGGTGGGCCGACGGCTGGCCACCAGCCCGCTCGACAACACCGTCCTGCGCGCCGTCGGCACCCCGGCCACGCCCCTGCCGAGCAGCCGTCCGACCCGGCTGCGGGCCCGCTGGCACTCCGTCACCGGCCCCGACGGTGCCGCCCGACTGGAAGCCTCCTGGCACCCGGGCCACTGACCGGCCGCCCCTCCCCCCTTCCCACCACTTCGACCCGACGAAGGAGCTTCCGCCATGGCCGTGCGCTACCGCAGGCTCGACGCCATCTTCTCGGACCACATCGCCGCCGCCCCGGTCCTGCGGCCCGTCCCCGCCACACCGCCCGCCCCCGGCCCGCGGCCCGTCATCGACTCGGCCGGCCTGGTGGTCGACTCCGAGCAGCGCACCGTCATCGTCGACGGCCAGCAACTCACCCTGCCGTACCTGGAGTTCGAACTGCTCGCGCACCTGGTCGGCAACCCGCTGCGGGTGCACTCGCGCCGCCAGCTGATGGAGTCCGTCTGGGGCCGGCCGGACACCGGCGACACCCGCACCATCGCCACCCACATCGCCCGGCTCCGCCGCAAGCTCGGCCCCGGCCACCGGGAGGCGATCGCCACCGTCCGGCAGATCGGCTACAAGTACGACCCCCGGCTGGTCCGCGCCGCCTGAGGCCGGCCCCGCCGCAGCACCGCCGCAGCACCGAATCACCGAATCATCGAAGGAGGACACCGCATGACCAGAACCGCCCTGTTCCCCTGGACGAACCGAGTACGGCGCTCTGCGTCGTCATGCTCCTCCTGGCCCTCCAGGTCACCGCCCTCGGCGTCGCCCCCGCCCCGCTGCGGCTCTTCCTCTCCGGCGTGCTGATCGGCGCCTCGGTCGTCGGACTGCTGCTCGCCCTGCTGCTGGCCCACAGCCGGCAGCGGGCGGGCCGGCCGACCGCCGACCGGGCCGCCGCCGTCGCGGTCGCCGCCGGGGACGACGACGCCCAGTGGTTCAGCGCCCGCTCACTGGAGGGCTTCCCGATGGAGCAGGTCCGCCCGCTCCTGCTCGGCCCCGACGCCCCCGGCCTCAACCGGCTCTACACCGCCTGGGTGTTCGCCACCCACGGGCACGACCCCCAGTGGATCGCCCACCACCTCGGCCTGCCCACCCCGACCGCCCGGCTGCTGGTCACCGCGGCCCGGCAACACGCCACGCCCACCCCGTCCGACCCCTCCGAGAGGAAGCCGCAGTGATCACGGCCCTCGACCACGTCCAGCTCTCCGCGCCACCCGGCAGCGAGGCCCTGCTGCGCGCCTTCTACGGCGACGTCCTGCAGATGGCCGAGATCCCCAAGCCCCAGCCGCTCACCGGCCGCGGCGGCTGCTGGTTCGCCGCCGACGGCGGCCGGGTCCGGCTCTACCTCGGCATCGAGGAACGCTTCCGCCCCAGCACCAAGGCCCACCCCGGCATGGCGGTCTGCGAGATCGAGGACTTCGCCGACCGACTCGCCGAACTCGGCGCCCAGGTCGTCTGGGACGACACCCTCCCGCCCCGCCGCCGCTTCTACACCACCGACCCGGTCGGCAACCTCCTCGAGTTCGTCGAAGCCCCCGCCTGACCACCGAACCGGCCACCGACCGGTCCGAACACGGGTTCATTTGCGTACGGACGTCAGAAGGGAGCAGACTGCCCGGGTTTGCGCCGGAGGTCCCCGCCATGTCCTTCCCGTCCTTTCCGAAGTCCGCCCCGGGCCTGTCCCGGGGCTCACTGCCGTCCCGGACCGCGGGCCGCCTGGCCCGGATGGGCTGGGTGGACGTGGTCGTCGCGGCCGCCGTGCTGGTGCTGCTCTACCTCGCCCTGCGGGTCGGGCAGGGCACGACCGTGCGGTTCTCGACCGCGCGCGACGCCGCCGTGGACACCGACCCGGCCCGGCTGCCGTACGACGCGGCGCGCTCGCTGCTGCGGATGTTCGCCGCGCTCGTCGTCTCCGTCGGCTTCACCTTCGGCTACGCCTACGCCGCCGCCCGCAGCCGCCGGCTGGAACGGGTGCTGATCCCCGCGCTGGACATCCTCCAGTCGGTGCCGGTGCTCGCCTTCCTGACCGTGGCCGTCACCGGCTTCCTCGCCCTCTTCCCCGGCTCCGTGCTCGGCCTGGAGTGCGCGGCCGTGTTCGCCATCTTCACGTCCCAGGCGTGGAACATGACCTTCGGCTTCTACCACTCGCTGGTCTCGCTGCCGCGCGAACTCGACGAGCTCTCCCGCTCCTTCCGGTTCAGCCGGTGGATGCGGTTCTGGAAGGTCGAACTGCCCTCCGGCATGATCGGCCTGGTCTGGAACGGCATGCTCAGCTTCGGCGGCGGCTGGTTCTTCCTGGTCGCCTCCGAGGCGATCAGCGTCGACAACCAGCGCTACGCCCTGCCCGGCGTCGGCTCGTACGCGGGCGCCGCCATCGCCGCCGGGGACCTCGGCCGGGTCGGCTGGGCGATCGCCACCATGGCCGTCCTCGTCGTCGGCGTGAACTTCCTGTTCTGGCGGCCGCTCACCGCCTGGGCCGAGCGCTTCAAGAACGAGCAGTCCGAGGCCACCGAGGTGCAGCGCTCCGTCGTCCTCGACCTGCTGCGCCGCTCCCGGCTGCCCGGCCTGCTCGGCCGGGCCCTGCTGCCCCTCGGCCGGGCCCTGAACCGGGCCGGGCGGCTCCTCGGCACCGACGACCGGCCGCTCGCCGTCAGTCCCGCCCGGCAGCGCACCGGCGACCTCGTCTTCGCCGTCGTCTGCGGCGGCATCGTGCTCTGGGGCCTGGTCGACCTCGGCCGCTACCTCACCGACACCACCGGCCTCGGCGTCTTCGGCGAACCCCTGCTGCTCGGCCTCGCCACCCTGGCCCGGGTCGTCGTGCTGGTGGCGGTCGCCACGGTCGTCTGGGTGCCGATCGGCGTGAAGATCGGTTTCTCCCCCCGGCTCACCAGGATCGCCCAGCCGCTGGTCCAGATCCTCGCCAGCTTCCCCGCCAACTTCCTGTTCCCGCTGGTGGTCTGGCTGCTGCTGCGCACCGGCCTGTCGATCGACCTCGGCGGCGTCCTGCTGATGGCCCTCGGCGCCCAGTGGTACATCCTGTTCAACGCCATCGCCGGCGCCATGGCCATCCCCAGCGACCTGCGCGAAGCCATGGACAACCTCGGCGTGCGCGGTCGGCAGCGCTGGCGGCGGCTGATCATCCCCGGGATCTTCCCCGCGTACGTCACCGGCGGCATCACCGCCTCCGGCGGCGCGTGGAACGCCTCCATCGTCTCCGAGGTGGTCACCTTCGGCGGCACCACCCTCACCGCCACCGGCCTCGGCGCGTACATCGCCCGCGCCACCGAACGCGGCGACTACCCGCACCTGCTCGCCGGGGTCGCGGTGATGAGCGTGTACGTCGTCGCCCTCAACCGCCTGCTCTGGCGCCGGCTGTACCGGCTGGCCGAGCGCCGCTACTCGCTCCAGTGAGGTACTCCCCGATGCGCTTCCCGTTCCTCCCCCGCCCCGCCCACGCCGCCGCCCAACCCCCGGTGGCGGACGGCGCGACGCTGCTGGAGACCGTCGGCCTCACCAAGTCCTACGCCGGGGCCGACGGCGAACTGCCGGTGCTCTCCGGGATCGACCTCACCGTCCGGGCCGGCGAGATCGTCGCCCTGCTCGGCCGCTCCGGCTCCGGCAAGTCCACCCTGCTGCGCTGCCTGGCCGGCCTGCTCCCGCCCAGCTCCGGCACCGTCCGCTACCGCGGCACCCCGCTCACCGGAGCCAACCCCGGCACCGCCCTCGTCTTCCAGACCTTCGCCCTGCTGCCCTGGCTCACCGTCCGGCAGAACGTCGAACTCGGCCTGGAGGCCCGCGGCGTCCCCCCGCGCGAACGCGCCCGCTCCGCCGACCAGGCCATCGACCTGATCGGCCTGGCCGGCTTCGAGAACGCCTACCCCAAGGAACTCTCCGGCGGCATGCGCCAACGCGTCGGCTTCGCAAGGGCGTTGGTCGTCGAACCGGACGTACTGATGATGGACGAGCCGTTCTCCGCGCTCGACGTGCTCACCGCCGAGAACCTGCGCGGCGAACTCATGGAACTGTGGGACTCCGGCCAGTTCCCCACCCGCGCCGTCGTCCTGGTCACCCACAACATCGAGGAGGCGGTGCTGATGGCCGACCGCGTCGTCGTCCTCGGCTCCCGCCCCTACGGCACCATCCGGGAGGCCGTCGACGTCGACCTGGAACGCCCGCGCGACCGCGACTCCGCCGCCTTCGACGAACTCGTCGACCGGGTCTACCGGATCATGACCGGCCGCCCCAAGGACACCCGCCCGGCCGAGCCCCCGTCCACCGGGCGCCCCGAACCGGACCGCCCCGAACGCCGCACCGTCGCCAACACCCCGCTACCCACCGCGAGCGTCGACGGCCTCTCCGGCCTCGCCGAGATGATCGCCCACCGCGCCGGCCGCTGCGACCTCGCCGGCCTCGCCGACGAACTCGGCCTCGACATCGACGACATGCTCCCCCAGGTCGACGCCCTCGACCTGCTCGGCTTCGCCGAGATCCACGGCGACGACCTCCTACTGACCGAGGACGGCACCGCCTTCGCCCACGCCGACGTCCAGGACTCCCGCGCCCTCTTCGCCGGCGCCGCCCTCGACGTCCCCCTGGTCAAACTGATCGCCAACAGCCTGAGCGGCCACCCCGGCGCCACCGTCCGCACCGGCTTCTTCCGCGACCTCCTCGCCCACCACTACACCAGCGAACAGGTCGACCGGCAGCTGGAGACCGCCACCGACTGGGGCCGCTACGCGGGCCTGTTCGGCTACGACGCCGCCCGCCAGGAATACCGCTCCGACGACACGTAGCCCGTGCACAATGCCATGCAACTCCCTCACCCCGACCGGACGGAGCACACCATGGCATTGAACAGGCGTCACTTCCTGGGCGCAGCAGGCGCCATCGGACTGGCACCATACGCAACACCCGCCGCACCACAGAACCACGAACACTTCATGACAGCGGCGATCGAGGAGGGACGCAAGAACGAGCGCTACCCCTTCGGAGCGGTGCTCGTCCGCTCGGGCCAAGTAGTGGGCCGAGGCGTCAACGTGGCGCAGGACGGCCCGACGTACCACGCCGAGATGGTCGCCATCGACGACTACGGGCAGCCCTACGGCAGCCCCGAATGGGCCGGCACCGCCCTCTACACCACCGCCGAACCCTGCCCGATGTGCATGAGCGCCTGCGCCTGGGCCGGCATCGGCCAGGTCGTCTGGGCCACCTCGATCGAAGGGCTGCGCCGCACCGGCCTCGACCAGATCGACCTGTCCGCCACCGCCGTGGCCAAGGCCGCCGAGTCCTTCTACCACCCGCAGCTGCTGCTCGGCGGGGTACTCGCCACCGAAACGGACGACCTGTTCCGACGCGCCCAGGTCATCCGAAACAACAACGAAGACGGCGCGTAGGGCCCGCGAGGAACTGGCGGGCCCGGCGGCCGCGTGGCGGCCACCGGGCCTTTCAGCACTCGAAGATGACGATCCGTCAGGAGGGCCAGATCGAGAGCCGGGCCGTGTTCGGGGCGACGTCACAGAAGTAGGTGATCGCCTCCCCCCGGGCCACGTAGGCCTTGCCCGCCGCGTCACACGCGGCGCCGCTCGGGTACATGCCGATGTAGACGTAGCCGGTGGCCTGCGCGGACGGCGCGGCCAACAGGGCGCCGGCGGTCAGTAGTCCGGCCAGGCTCAGGGTCGAAATCGCTTTGCGCATGGTCGTATTGCTGCCTTCCCGTTCCGGTGGCGAGGGCTCCGGTCGTGATGATCCGGTGCCCGGTGGGCAGCAGCCTCCTTCACCTGCGCACGGAGGGCAATGGTCGAGACCAATTCGGCCGGAAGCCACCGGTGGTGGCGCAGCCCGCGACCGGCGGTCCGTCGACGAAGAACCGGCGCCGGCGGCGGGCACGGCCGCCCGTAGGGACAGCCCACCGCGGACCCACGCGTTCCGGCCACTGGTCCAGACCACTTGATCATGCCCAGCACAACCGCAGGGCCCGACGGGCCCCGCCTCAGCCCGCCTGCCCGGCCGCCGGGCGGCGGCGCACCCCCCGCACGGCCCGGGCGAAGGGCTGCTCCGCCGTCTCGGCAGCCGGAGCCGCACCCCCGTCACCCCCGCCGCCACGACCCGGCAGATCGTTCGCGATCACAGCGGCCTCGGTCAGCAGCCCACGCACCTCGGTGGCCCGGTAGAAGATCCGCGTCCCCTCCCGCCGGGCCACCACCAGCCCCGCCGCCCGCAGCTTCGCCAGGTGCTGCGAAGTGGCCGCCACATGGGCCCCCAGCAGCTCAGCCAGCTCGCTGACCGGCAGCTCCCGGCGGCTCAGCGCCCACAGCAGCCGGTACCGCGACGGGTCGGCCACCGCCTTCAGCACCGCCACCGCCCGCTCCGCCGCATCGGCATCCCAGGCCTCGTCCTTAGCACCACCCATACAGCGATCGTACCGACGCCCACCAACCCACCCACCCCAACCACCCCCTCCCCCACCTCCGCACCCACCCCAACCACCCACCTCCCCCTCACCCGACCAAGGCGAGAGGGACGCGCTGCGGGAGGGGGCGGTGGAGGGGGTGGGTGCGGAGAGGGGCGTGACGGGTGATTTTCAGACCGCCAACGGCGCCCAACACCCCTCGATGAGGGTCGGCGGTCCGAAAATCATCCAGCCCCCGGAGCGCCCACCCCCGGAACCGCCCCCGGACCCACCCACCCTCCCGAAAGCCCACCCCCACACCCAAGCCCCGCGCAGCGGACCCCCTCCTACCCCGACCGGGTCCCGTCCAGATACGCGAGCACCGCAAGAACCCGCCGATTGTCATCATCCGAAACCCCGAGCCCGAGCTTCGCGAAGATGTTGGAGGTGTGCTTGCTCACCGCCCCCTCACTGAAGCGGAGCCGCTGGGCGATCGCCGCATTGGAGCGCCCCTCGGCCATCATCGCGAGCACGTCCCGTTCCCGCGGAGTCAGCATCGCGAGCGGTTCGTCGAAGGCGTTGCGGGCGAGCAGCCGGGAGATCACCTGCGGGTCCATCACCGTGCCGCCGGCCGCCACGGTGCACACCGCGGCGACGAACTGGTCCGCCTTGGACACCCGGTCCTTGAGCAGGTAGCCGACCCCGCCCGCACCGTCCGCGACCAACTCCCGGGCGTACAGCTGCTCGACGTGCTGGGAGAGCACCAGCACCGGCAGGCCGGGCTGCTCCCGGCGGGCCGCCAGCGCGACCTGGAGGCCCTCGTCCGAGTAGGTGGGCGGCAGCCGGACGTCGACCACCGCGATGTCCGGACGGTGTTCCGCGAGCGCCGCGGCCAGTTCCGGTCCGCTCTCCACGGCGGCGACGATCTCGTGGCCGTGGGCGCTCAGCAGGAGTTCCAGTCCGTCCCTCAGCAGGACGAGGTCCTCGGCGAGGACAACACGCACGGCAGCTCCATGATCAGCCTGGTCGGGCCCCCCGGGGGGCTGGTCAGCGTGAGCGTACCGTCGAACACCGCCAGCCTCCGCTGGATGCCCCGCAGGCCGCTGCCCCCGTCAAGCACGGCGCCGCCCCGGCCGTCATCGGCGACCTCCGCGCGCAGCAGCCCGGCGGCGTGGGTGAGTTCCACCGTGGCGTGCCGGGCGTCGCCGTGCTTGACGGCGTTGGTGAGCGCCTCGCTGACCGCGAAGTACACCGCCGACTCCACCGGCGCCTCGGCCCGGCCCGGCAGTTCGGCCCGGACCTCCACCCGCAGCGGCACGTCCAGGGCGAGCGCCCGGATCCCCTCCGCCAGACCGCGCTCGGCGAGCACCGGCGGGTGGATCCCGCGCACCAGGTCGCGCAATTCCTGCAAGGCCTGGGTGACGTTCTCCTGCGCGTCCGTCACCACCTGCTTCGCCTTCTCCGGGTCCCGGTCGATCAGCGGCACGACCGCGCCGAGCCGCAGGCTGACGGCGACCAGCCGGGCCTGCGCGCCGTCGTGCAGGTCCCGTTCGATCCGGCGCAGTTCGGCGGCCTGGGCCTCGGTGGCGTCCAGCCGGATCTCGGTGAGCTGCTCGACCCGCTGGGCCAGCCGGGAGCGCTCGGTGGGGCCGAGCAGGGAGCGGGTCCACCGGCCGTGCAGGTGCAGCGCGGGCCGGGCGAGGGCGAGGCCCGCGGACACCAGGAGGAGGCCGAGGAGCGGTCCGAGCAGCCCGGGCAGCGGCAACAGGCCGTAGCCGGGGCCGGGTTGGGGCAGGACGGGCTGCGCCAGCCCGTACAGGCCGTAGCCGGTCAGCAGGACGGGCGTGGCCGCGACGGCGCCGCCGACCAGCGGGTCGACGAGCACCCAGGCGGCGTCCCGCCAGGTCGCCGGGTCGTTCCACAGCCAGCTCAGCGTGAGCGCGAAGCCCGCGAACCAACGGTTCTTGTGGTAGTCGCGGCCGGTCCAGAACCAGCCGTGCAGGGTGCGTTCCAACGCCGGACGCGGCACGTACGGCACCGGTACGGGCACCTGCGACCAGTGGCCGGCAGCCCAGCGCGCCCGCTCGGCGGCGGACCGGATCACCCGGGTGGCCAGCGGGAACAACGGGAACAACCCGAGGCAGCCCCAGAGCAGGAACGAGGTCAGGTAGAGCACCGCCAGCACCGCCCCGGCCGGGATCAGCAGGGTGCGGACGGCGAGCCGCCCGAGCGCCTGGAGGGCAGTGCGCAGCGCCTCGGCGCCTCGGGACTGCGCGGTGCTCATGGGGCCTCCTCCGGTCGGCTCGAACGACATGTGCTGCGCTGGACGATCATGATGGCAGCCCGCCAACGAGCCCTGATCAGCTGCCCGTTGCCTACTCGGTACCCCGCTCCGCCGCATGCTTGGCCCGGATCAGCCGGTACACCCCCACGAAGCACACCGCGCCCAACAGGATGAACCCCGACGCCACCGGCACCTGCCAGCCCGGCGGCAGGTACAGGGCCAGGAACCAGCTCCGGTTCGCCGGTGCGAGCAGCGACATCGCCAGCGCCACCCCGCCCTGCGGGGCCGTGCTCAGCACCCCGACCGTCACCAGCAACCCGGCGGCCGCCGTCCGACGCCGGGCGAGACGGTCCAGCAACACCTGCTCCTCCTGCGACCGGCCAGCCGGCCCGCCCGCGGCCCCACCCACCGGCCCACCCACGGACGACGTCCCCCGACGGACCCCCTTCCGCATCACATCCAGCAGCTCCGGCCCGCGGCTCTCCAGCCGACGGCGGGCCGCCCGTCCCATCCACCAGCCGTACAGCAGCCCGGTGCCCAGCCCGACCACCACCCCCGCCCAGCGCAGCGGCGAACTGTGCAGCAGCGTCCCCGCCAGCACGACACCGGCGGCCGGCAGCGCGGCGAACAGCTGGAGCACCAGGACGGCGAGGCTCTGCATCCGGACCTGGTCGCCGCTCTCGTCGCTGAACCCGTCCAGCGGGTTGCCCCCCGGCCGGTCCGGGAACGGCGCCGGACCGAGCAGCGACATCAGCGGCACCAGCCCGGCCCCGGCGCCGAGCACGGCGGGCAGGACGGCCAGCAGCCAGGGCCAGGCCCAGCCCCCGTTCGGGACGGCCAGGGTCGCCGCCACGGTGAGCAGCAGCGCGGCCGGGCCGACGATCAGCAGCCAGGCCAGCTGCCGGGCCCGGACGTCGACCCGCTCGGCGCCGGGGACGACCAGGGTCAGCCAGAGGGCACCGGCATCCAGCCCGTACAGGCTGGAACCGAGCGGGCCGGCGTACAGCGCCAGGACCACGCCCGTCCAGGGCAGCACCGTCGGGAACCCGCCGAGCACCGGCAGCAGGCCGGTGAAGAGGCCGGTCCACAGGGCGATCCGCAGGAAGCGGGCGCGGCGCGGGTCGCGCGCCCACAGCCGCAGCTCCTTGCCGACGACGGCGCCCCCGGGGGTGTCCGGCAGGAACCGCAGCCGCGCACCGCGGCCGGCACCGCGGCGAGCGCCGGCCCGCCCGCCGCCCGCCGTGCCGCCGCCCGCCGTGCCGCCGCGCACCAACTGCCGGGCCAGCAGGGCGGTCCACGCCGCGAACAGCACCCCGCACAGGGCGAGCAGCCCGCCGAGGCAGGCGACGACCAGGGCCCAGTCGGAGCGCCGGGCGGCATCCACGGCGACCACCGACCAGCCGGAGGGCAGGGCGCGTACGACCGTGCCGACGGTCGGCGCCCAGTGGCCGCCCAGCAGCTTGAAGAAGAAGGCGAGGCCGAACCAGCCGGTGTTCAGGAACCCGCAGACCAGGCCCACCAGCAGCGAGGACAGCTCCCAGCCGAGCCGCGACCGGGCGACGCTGCCCAGGCCCTGGAGGCTCAGCTTGGCCAGCAGCACCACGAACAGCAGCTGCAGCAGCATCCCGGGCACGGCCACCAGCGCGGGCAGCGGCCCCAGTCCGGCGCCGAACACCACCAGCACGGCGAAGGCGACCAGGCCGAGCGCCGGGGTGACGCCGACGAAGGAGGCGACCAGCAGGCCCAGCGCGAGCCTGCGCGGGGGCTGCGGCACCAGCGCGAAGTACGACAGCCGCAGGGTCGGGTCCCCGCCGGTGAGGGTCGGGCCCACCGCCCAGCCGACCGTCCAGACCAGCAGCACCAGGGCGATCGTGCCCACCCCGGCCTCCGGCACCGGGAAGTCCACCAGGCCCAGCAGCGCCGTGCCCACCGCCATCGGCGCCCCGCATACCCCGCCCGCGATCAGGCTCGCGGCCCGCGGGCCGGACATCGACCGCCGCAGCACGGCCAGCTTCATCCCGGTCAGCACGGCCGCCGGGCTCATCACACCCCCGACGCCCCCGGAGTTCAGGACGCCAGCCACGACAGCCCCTCCGCCCCGCCCGTACGGGCACCGACCAGCTCGACGAAGACCTCCTCCAGCCCCCGCCCGGCCCGCACCTCGTCCACTGGCCCGGCGGCCGGCACCCGGCCTGCGGCGATCACCCCGACGTGGTCGCAGAGCTGCTCCACCAGGGCCATCACATGGCTGGAGAACACCACCGACCCGCCCGAGGCGACGAACCGCCGCAGGATCACCCGGATCGTCGTGGCGGACACCGGGTCGACCGCCTCGAAGGGCTCGTCCAGCACCAGCAGCCGGGGCGCGTGCAGCAGCGCCGTCGCCAGGCCGATCTTCTTGCGCATCCCGGTGGAGTAGTCGATCACCGGGGTGTGCCCGGCCCCGTCCAGCTCCAGCACCGCCAGCAGCTCCGCCGCCCGGGCGTCCACCGTCGCGGCCGGCAGCCCGCGCAACCGCCCCAGGTAGTGCAGCACTTCGGGCCCGCTCAGCCGCTCCGGCAGCATCATCCCGTCCGGCAGCACCCCGACCAGCGCCTTGGCCCGCACGTCGCTCCACACGTCGACCCCGAACACCGCCGAACTCCCGGCGTCCGGGCGCAACAAGCCGACCGCCATCGACAACACGGTCGTCTTCCCGGCCCCGTTCGGTCCGACCAGCCCGTAGAACGACCCGCTCGGCACCACCAGGTCCACCCCGTCCACCGCGACGTGCGCCCCGAACCGCTTCCGCAGCCCGGACAACCGCAGCGCCGGCGCCCCCTCCCCCACCGCTCCCCGCACGACGCCTCCCCACTCCTCACGGCCACCCACCCGGGCAGCTCGTGATCGAATCTAGGGACACCGAACCGCCGGCAGAATCCACCTGCCTCCCCGCCCGGGGGTGGGCCTTGCCCCACCCCCCCGGGCGGGGGTCAGACGCGGAGGGGGTCAGACGCGGCGGCAGTCAGACGCGGCGGCGGTCGCCCGCGGCGAGCCGGCGGTCCCGGCGGCTGCGGCGGATCGAGGCGACGTAGGTGACCAGCGAGAGGGCGATGATGCCGAGGCTGAGGTAGAGGAAGGCCGAGTCGAGGTTGGGCAGTTGGGTGAGGGCGACGGCGATGCCGGCCAGCACCACCAGGACGCTCAGGCCCTTGAACACGTTCATGGTTGTACCGGGCTCACTTCCACGCGGAGACGCGCGTCATGTACGACTTCACCACGGAGGACACCAACCAGTACGTCCGGACCACCGTGTAGACCAGTTCCGGGAGCAGCAGGGCCTCGACGAGCATCGCCTTCCAGCCCAACTTGCGGACCCGCAGGGCCGGGTAGACGACCCAGAAGCCGATCAGCGCCCAGAACAGCGGGGCGTGCGCCATCCCGTAGCGGGCGGCGGCGACCAGCGTGCGCGAGCCCCAGCCGAGGATGTACGCGGAGCCGACCAGCGCCAGGATCAGGGTGCTGATGGAGTGCCAGGTGACCTTGGTCCAGCCCCGGGCCCGCAGGGTGTCGACGGTGCCGCGGCTCCACCGCTCGCGCTGTTGGATCAGCTCCCGCAGCGTGGGCATGAGGTCGGTGTAGGCGATGCAGAGCTCGTTGGCGGTGACCTTCCAGCCGGACTCCTTGAGCGCCAGCGTGGTCTCGTAGTCCTCGACCAGGTTGCGGTGGTCCTCCCAGAAGACCTCGCCGCGCCAGTCGATGAGGGTCTGCAGCGCCTCGGCCCGGTAGAAGGAGCCGGCACCCGACATGGTGTGCACGTCGGTGCGGTAGCGGGCGCTGGCCGCGCGGCCGTACTCGATGATCTGCATGCCGAGCAGGTAGCGCTGCCAGGGGTTGCGCCACAGGCCGGTGCGGCCGAAGCAGGCCGCGCTGACGCCGCCGAGCTCGGGGTCGGAGGCGATGACGTTCCGGGCGCGCTGGAGGAACTTGGGGTGGAGCTCGGTGTCGGCGTCCATCACCAGGACGTGCCGGACGGCGCCGGTGAGCCGGCCGCCGACCGCCTCGCGCAACCAGTCGAGACCGTGGTTGAGGGCGCCCGCCTTCTTGTGCGGGTTGTCGTCCAGGTTCAGCACCACGGTCGGCGGCGCGTTCTCGCCGTCGGCGAACTGCTGGGCGAACTCCCGGGTGCGGTCCGTGGAGTTGTTGACCACCACGATGATCAGATCCGGACGCCTGGACTGCTTGGCCAGTGAGTCCAGCGAGGTGAAGACGCCCACCTCCTCGTTCCGGGCCGGGACCAGGATCACGGTGTCGTAGCGCACCGACCCGTCGGACGAGACCGGGGCCACCCGGCCACGACGGTGTCTGCTGCGTGCGGCACGCGACTCGTCGGCCTGCGCACTGGGCGCGGCGGTGCCTGACAAGGGCCTTCTCCCCCAACTCCGGCGGACCATCAAACGCCGTCCACACTGTGTAACTCCTGTGATGGTGGGCAAAGAGTACCCAATCAAGATGCCGAGCGATCGCCGCGTAGTGGAATGCGGAAATCCCCCTTCACCCCGTGCGACCGGGCCATTTCGAAGCGTGAATGCAACCGGCTGTTCTTCCGCCCCGAAGAACGTCAAATCCGACACATCGCCCCACTCGCATGGCCTCTGACGTGGCCGGGGACACATCGGGCCGCCATTTCGCGAGATCGGATCACACGTACACGAATACTCTTGAACCGGCCGATTCGGACATTCTCCGCAAGCGTCGTTCGTCTTCCCGGCCTTCCGGAAACCGGCCCGGGCAGGGCTAGGATGTCCGCCGAATGTGAACCATTGGTAGATCCGATGCGAAGTGCGTGCACCTGACACCCTCTGCATCCACCCAGAGGAGCAGTCGTGAGCCGTCCCCGCCCTGCCCGGCACCTCCGCCGCACCGTGCTCGGACTCGCCGCCCCGCTCGCCCTCCTCGCGGCCGCCACCACCGCCTGCTCCTCGGACGCCGCACCGGCCCCGGGCGGCGCGAAGGGCGACAAGGCCACCGCCGCCGCCCAGCAGGGCGGGACCACCCCGGCGGCCCCCACCCCGGCCGGTCCGCCCGGCGTGCTGTTCGACAGCTTCCGCTACACCGGCGCCGAGGACCCCAGCCTCGCCGCCCACGGCTGGGAGGTCCGCACCGACGGCGGCGGCCCCGGCGTGAAGGACACCTGGACCAAGAGCGGGGTCTCCTTCCCCAACGGCGGCGACGCCCAGGGCGGACAGGCCATGCAGCTGCGGCTCACCACCGACGGCACCCCGAAGAACACCAAGCAGGTCGAGATCGGGCGCAGCGAGGGCGAGTTCCTCAACGGCACCGTGGCGGCGCGGGTCTGGTTCAGCGACAAGCCCACCAGCGGCAAGGACGGCGACCACATCAACGAGTGCTTCTACACGATCTCGCCCTCGCACACCTCCGCCAAGTACAGCGAACTCGACTACGAGTACATGCCCAACGGCGGCTGGGGCTCCGCCGGCCCCCGCCTGGACACCACCAGCTGGCGCAGCTCCACCCCGGGCGACCGGGACACCACCGGCACCAAGAAGAGCCTGGCCGGCTGGCACACCATGATGATCACAGCCGACAACAAGGCCGTGACCTACTCGATGGACGGGAAGGTCCTCTTCACCAGCGACAGCCGCTCCTACCCCAAGGAGAAGCTGAGCATCCGTTTCAGCGCCTGGCTGATCGACCTGCCGAGCACCGTCACCGGCCCGCGCACCTGGGACATGAAGGTCAACTGGCTCTACTACCAGGCCGACAAGAACGTCCCGCAGGCCGAGGTGGAGAAGGCCGTCGCCGGCCTCTACGCGGCGGGCACGCCGTACCTGAACACCGTCGGCAAGTCCTGAGCGTCCCGCCCCCTCCGGGCCGGCACGGCGACAGCCGAGAATTGCGTCTGCACACCCGGTGTGATCAACCTGCTTCTCCGAGTAAGGTCCACCCACGGCCGGGGCACCGGTCGGTGACGAACCCTTCGGCCCCCGAGGAGTGCGACCGTGCCCGAGCAGGACCGGCAGGCAGGCCAGTTCGAGTACCTGCGGCCGCGGATGAGGGCGCTCGCGTACCCGTTGCTGGGCTCGCACGCGGAGTCGGAGGTCGCGGTGCGGGAGGTCTGGGTCCGGCTCGGCCGGATCAATCCGGAGGAGGTCGCGGACCTCGCCGCCTGGCTGACCACGGTGACCGGGCGGGTCTGCCTGGGTCTGCTGGGTTCGCGGGGCGCCCGGCCGGTGCGGCTGCCGGACGCGGTGGCGGGGCCGGCGCAACCGGTCCCGCCGGGCGGGGCGGTCGGGCCCGCGCTGCTGGTCGCGCTGGACGTGCTGGCCCCCGCCGAGCGGGTCGCCTTCGTGCTGCACGAGGTGTTCCGGCTGCCCGTCGACCTGATCGCGACCGTCCTCGAGCGGACCACCGCGGACACCCGCGAGCTCACCGACCGGGCCCGCCGCCGGGTGGCGGAGGCCCGTCCGGCGGACGCCGCGGGCGGCCCGGTCGGCCGCCGGAGCCGGTGGACGCCTTCGCTACGGTGGCCCGCGACGGGGACCGGGCGGCGCTGACGGGAGTCCGGAGAACGGACCCTAGCCCGCGGTGTCCAGGCGGTGGCGCTGGTCCGCGTCGAGGGTCAGCTCCAGGGCGGCCAGGCTCTCCTCCAGTTGGGCGACCGAGCTGGCGCCGATCACCGGGACGGTCGGGACGGGGTGGCCGATCAGCCAGGCGAGGACGACCTGGTTGACGGTGGCGCCGGTCTCCCGGGCGACCTCGGCCAGGGCGGTCAGCCGGGCCTCGGTGCCGGGCCACCGGTACTCCTCGCGCAGCGGGCGGTCGGGGCGGCTGTAGGAGCCGCCGAGGAGCGGGGAGTAGGCGAGCAGGGTGAGGCCCGGCCGGTCCGCGAGGTAGGTCAGCAGCTCCCCGTCGGCGTGCCGCTGGATGCCGAAGTCCGCGCCGGGCCGGGGCTGGAGGTAGCTGTGGCGTTGCTGGACGCACCGGTAGCCGGGCCAGCCGCGTTCGGCCGCGAGGTCGTTGGCGGCGGCGAGGTCGGCGGCGCGGTGGTTGCTGCAGCCGAGGGCGGTGACCTTGCCGTCGGCGACCAGGCCGGCGAAGGCGCCCATGGTCTCCTCGACGGGGGTGGCCGGGTCGGTGACGTGGGCGTAGTGGAGGTCGATCCGGTCGGTGCCTAGACGGCGCAGGCTGCCCTCGGCCGCGGCGCGCAGGGCCGGGGCGGAGAGGCCTTCGCGGTGTTCGGGGTAGGGCAGTCCGGGCACCGGGCGGGCGCCGGCCTTGGTGGCGAGGACGAGCGCGTCGCGGTTGCGGCGGCGGGCGGTCCAGCGGCCGAGGAGTTCCTCGCTCTCGTGCCCGGTGCCGCCGGGGGCCCAGAAGGCGTAGTTGTTCGAGGTGTCGATGAACGTCCCGCCGGCCTCGGTGAAGCGGTCGAGGATCGCGGTGGCGGTCCGCTCGTCGACGGTGGTGCCGAAGGTCATCGCGCCGAGGCAGAGCGCGCTCACCCTCGGTCCGTCAACTCCCAAGCTGCGGTGCAGCATCAGTGTGCCCTCCCGTGGTCCGAAGGGCTCGACCCTACGACGCCCGCCGCCCCGCCGCGAGCACGATTCCCGCGCAGCTGCTGCCCAGCAGGGCGCCGGCCAGGACGTCGCCGGGGTAGTGGACGCCGGTGTGCACCCGGGAGTAGCCGACGGCGGCGGCGAGCAGCCCGAAGGGCCGCCTCCGCCGGACGGCGGGGGCGGCCCTTCGGCAGGGGGCCTGGGCAGGTGGCCGTCAGGCCGTCCCGATCCCGGTCGACCGATCGCCTTGACGCCCGCCGCGCCGAACCTATAGCGTCCCCTGCCATGAATAAGAACCCTGACACTGAACAGAGTTCTTGTCACTCATCGAACCCGTCGACACCACCGACCCATCGACATCGGAGTCCTCGACCCATGAAGAGCTACCCACGCACCACGCTCGCCGCGGTGTGCATCGCCGGCGGGCTGCTCCCCGCCTCGCTCACCGGCGCCTCGGTGGCCCTGCCGAAGATCGCCACCGACCTGGGCGCGGGCCTCGGACCGCTCCAGTGGGTGGTCAACGGCTACAACCTGACCTTCGCCAGCTTCATGCTCGCCTGCGGCGCCATCGCCGACCTGGTCGGCCGCCGCCGGATGCTGGGCATCGGCATCACGCTCTTCGGCCTCTGCTCCCTGGTCAGCGGCCTGAGCGGCAACATCCACCTGCTGGACGGCGCCCGCCTGCTGGCCGGCGCGGCCGCCGCCGCGGTGCTCACCGCCGGCAGCGCCGTGCTCGCCACCACCTTCTCCGGACCCGCCCAGGCCAAGGCCTTCGGCGTCCTCGGCTCCTCCTTCGGCGTCGGACTCGCCCTCGGCCCCTCCACCTCCGGCCTGCTGGTCTCCTCCTTCGGCTGGCGCTCGGTCTTCCTGCTGCACGCCGCGATCGACCTGGCGCTGCTGCTGGCCCTGCCACGCATCGCCGAGTCCCGCGACCCGGGCGCCCGCGGCGTCGACTGGGGCGGCACCGTCACCTTCACCACCAGCCTCGCGCTGGTCACCCTCGCCATGGTCGAGGGCCCCCAGCAGGGCTGGACCAGCCCCGTCGTGCTCGGCCTGCTGGCCGGCTCCGTGCTGCTGCTCGCGCTCTTCGTCCTGGTCGAACTGCGCCAGGAGCGCCCGATGTTCGACCTGACCCTGTTCACCCAGGGCCGCTTCGTCGCGATCTGCTCCGTCCCCGTCGCGCTCGCCTTCGGCTTCGTCTGCCTGCTGGTCTTCCTGCCCTCCTACTTCATGGGCGCCAACCGCTTCAGCAGCTCCGAGGCCGGCGCCGTGATGCTGCTGCTCACCGCCCCCGTGCTGGTCTTCCCGATCCTCGCCGGTCGCCTCGCCCAGAAGATCCCGGTCCGCACCCTGCTGGCCGTCAGCCTGCTGCTGGTCGCCGGCGGCGCCGCCTGGCTCACCACCATCCACCCCGGCATCGGCATGGCCGGCCTGATCGGCCCGTTCCTGATCATCGGCACCGGCGTCGGCATCTCCTTCGGCCTGCTGGACGGCGCCGCGATCGGCTCCGTCCCGCCGGAGCGGGCCGGCATGGCCGCGGGCATGTTCAACACCATGCGCCTGGCCGGCGAGGCGATCGCCATCGCCGGCATGGGCTCCGTCCTGGTCAGCCTGGTCAGCTCCAACGTCTCCAAGGGCCTCGACGGCTACGGCAGCGGCTTCACCGGCAACCCGGACGGGCTCGCCGCCAAGGTCGCCCAGGGCAACCTGGCCGACCCGGAGTCCGGCGTCGCCGAAGCCGGCCGCCAGGCCTTCCACACCTTCCTCGCCGACGGCTACACCGACGCGCTGCGCACCGTGCTGTGGATCCTGGCCGGCGTGGCCGCGCTCAGCGCCCCGCTGATCGCCGTGATGCTCCGCGACCGCAAGGCCGCCACCCCGGCCGCGGTGACCGCCCCGGCGGCCGAGGAGGCCCCCGAGCCGGTCGGCGCCGGGCACTGACGCCCCGCCACCAAGGTCGGGCTGGTCCAGGAGCCGGACCGGCCGATGTACCGCAACGGCCGTCCCGAGCACCTGCGCGCCGCGGTGGAGGGTTCGCTGCGGCGGCTGGGCACCGACCGGATCGACGTCTACTACCTGCACCGGGTCGACCCGAGGGTCCCGCTCGTGGAGAGCTGGGGCGCCCTGGCCGAGCTCCAGCAGGCGGGCAAGATCGTGCAGTTGGGCCTGTGCGAGGTGTCCGTTCCGCAGTTGGACGCGGCGCACGCGATCGCCCCGGTCGGCGCCGTCCAGTCCGAGCTGTCGGTGTGGAGCCGCGACCCGCTGGCCGAGGTGCTGCCCTGGTGCGCGGCCAACGGCGCCGCCTTCGTGCCGTTCTCCCCGCTCGGCCGCGGCTTCCTGGCCGGCCGCTTCGACGGCGGGAACGCGCCGGACCAGGACGACTTCCGGGCCCGGCTGCCGCGCTTCCAGGAGGAGGCGCGGGCGCAGAACCAGCGGATCTCGGACGGCATCCAGGAGGTCGCCGCCCGGCACGGGGCCGCCCCCGCCCAGGTCGCGCTGGCCTGGACGCTGGCCCAGGGCGAGCACGTCGTGCCGATCCCCGGCAGCACCCGCCGCCTGCACATCGAGCAGAACGCCGCGGCCGCCGAGGTCCTGCTGAGCGACGCCGACCTGGCCGCGTTGGACGCCCTCCCGGCCCCGGTCGGAACCCGCTACTGACGTGTCCCGCAGCCGAGTTCGTCTTCGGAGTTGTAACTCAGGGCTCTACGAAGTATTAAGGTTCTGAGTAGCAGTTCAGGTTCCGCCCACCGAGGAGGCCCCGCGGCTCCCACCGACCAGGACGCCGAGCCGGTCGGCCTGCATCAGTTCGCACATAGCGACTGATCAGCCCACTGATGTACCTTAAAGTCCGAATAATCCGCCGCGGGGGGCAGCCAGGGATGCGATCACTGTGACCGACAGCAGTTCCGACCAGCCGAACTCGGCGCCGCTCAATTTCCACGACCGCCTCGGCCACGCCATCAAGCGGGCCGAGCAGGCACTGATCAGCGAGAAGAGCCGCGCGCTGCGCGCCGTCGACCTGACGGTCCCGCAGTACGTCACCCTGCTGGTGCTCCAGCAGTCGTCCGGGATGTCCGGGGCGCAGCTGGCCCGGGAGTGCATGGTCACGCCGCAGACCATGACGACGATCCTGACCAACCTGGAGAACAAGGGCCTCATCACCCGTGAGACGTCGAGCGTGCACCAGAAGGTGCTGGTGGCCAAGCTCACCCGCTCCGGCCGCACGCTGGCGAAGAAGGCCGACACGCTGGCCCGCGAGGTGGAGAAGCGGCTCACCGACGCCCTCGACGACACCGAGCAGGCCCAGCTGCGCGAGCTGCTGGAACGCTCGGCGGCGGCACTGCGCAAGACCGACTGAGCCGTACGACCGCACCACAGCACCGGGCGGAAGGCCGCCCCCTGGACGCCCGTTCACCACCCGGGGCGCCAAGGGGGCGGCCTTTCCCGTTCCCGGACACGGAGCCGGGCCCGCTGGACCGCCCTGCTCATCGCCGCCGCGTGACCGACCGGCCCGCACAGAGCCCCCGAACGACCACCCGAGGAACCCCGATGCCCAACACCCCCGCCGCCCTCACCCCCGGCACCGTCCTGGTCCTGGTCGACCTCCAGCAGTGGATCGTCGACCGCCCGGTCGCCCCGCTCAGCGGCCCGGAGGTGGTCCGCTCCGCCGCCCGGCTCAAGACCGCCTTCGAGGCGGCCGGCCTGCCCGTCGTCCTGGTCCGCTACGCCCGCATGGACGGCAGCGACGGCGGCCCCGACTCCCCCTTCAACCGCTTCGCCCCCGAGGTCGCCGCCCGCCCCGGCAACGAGGTCGTCACCAAGTACGGCATCGACGCCTTCGCCGGCACCGACCTCGCCGAGCGCCTCAACCGGCTCGGCGCCACCAGCCTGGTGGTGGCGGGCATCGCCACCGAGCACGGCGTCGGGGAGACCGTCCGCACCGCCGTCGCCCTCGGCTACCCCACCACCGTCGTCGAGGACGCCGTCGCCGCCCTCTCCACCCCGGGCCACCAGGCCGCCATCGACGCCTTCCACCGCCTCGGCGTCACCCTCACCCACACCGCCCCCCTCCTCACCCCGACCGCCTGACCGCCTGACCGCCTGACCGCCCACAAGCACCAGCGAGCCCCCGCCCGACCCCGGGCGGGGGCTCCGCGCGCTGCCACGCTCAGGCCGCGGCGGGGACCGGTGCGGACGCCGGTGCGCCGGAGGGCTGACGCGTCTCCCACAGGGTCAGCAGGCCGGTGACGACCATCCCCACCGCCGTCAGGCCGTGGACGCCGAACGCGGCGCCGGCGGAGCCGTGGTGGGCGAGCACGGTGGCCATGTCGCCGAACGGGATGACGGACCCGGCCAGCAGGACCCAGGCCAGGGCGCGGCGCTGACCGGTCAGCAGCAGGACGCTCAGGATCAGGCCGTTCCCGACGTCGCGGATGCCCTTGAGTATCAGAAAGCCGCCGCCGTCGCCGGAGGGCCAGCTCGGCAGGCCGAAGGTCGGCGCGATGGTCTCGGGGGCCAGCATGAAGGTCAGCCCGAACCAGAAGATGAAGAGGATGCCCGCGGTGGTCAGGGCGGTGTTCACGATCTTGAGGGACATCGGAGTCTCCTTGCAGGAATCGAGTTGCGGGAATCGAGGTGCGGGAATCGAGGTGCGGGAATCGAGCCGGCGGGCTCAGACGAGGGCGGTGACCAGCACGGCGAAGGCGGCGATGATGACGGCGACCCGGCCGTAGTGGTAGCGGTCCCAGCGGTCCGACTGCTCCTTCCAGTCCGCGGGACGGTTCTCCGGGGTCCAGGTCTTGCTCCGGTTGTTGATCGGGACGAGCAGCAGGACCGACATCAGCACGCTGACGATCAGCAGTGCGCCGGCCGTGACGAGGAGCCCGGTGCCGTGGTGGTGCCGGTCGGTGACGGCCCAGACCGCGACCAGGACGAGCGAGCCGATGTACCAGAACGGCATCACGGCACCGAGCATCCGTCCCCCGTGGGCGCGGCCGAGCTGGCCGGCGTCCTCGGGGAGCGCCTTGAAGATCCGGTTGAGGATGACGGCAACGGCGAACTCCACCCCCACCATCACGCCGAGTTCCACGGTGGTGAAGACCTTGAGTGCGTTGAGCATGATGGTGCCCCCTGGTATCTAGCGCCGCTAGCTGACAAGGCGATGCTAGACCTGCTGCCGCTTGAATGTCTAGCGGTGCTAGGATCGAGTCATGTCGGTACAGGAACGCAAGCAGCGCGAGCGGGCAGAACGCGAACGCCTCATCGTGGCGACGGCCCGTGAACTCGCCGAGCAGCAGGGCTGGGACGCGGTCACCACCCGCCGACTCGCCGAGCGCATCGAATACAGTCAGCCCGTCCTCTACAGCCACTTCCGTGGCAAACGGGACATCATCGGCGCCGTCGCCCTCCAAGGCGCCACCGAGATGGCCGCGGCCGTGCGGGCCGCGACCCGCGCCGCGGACGACCCGCGCGCCCGGGTCGCCGCCCTCGCCCGCAGCTACCTCGACTTCGCCGCCCGCAACCCGGCCGTCTACGACGCCCTCTTCCAACTCGACGGCGGCCTGGCCTTCGCGCAGGAGGAGACCCCCGAACCGCTGAAGGACGCCTTCGCCGCCCTGCTCGAAACCCTCGTCGAAGTCGCCGGGGACGGCGTGGACCCGGGACTGTTCACCGAGGTGTTCTGGGCCGCCCTGCACGGACAGGCCACCCTGACCAGGGCCCGCCGCCTCCCCCCGGAGGACACCGAACGCAGGGTGCAGCTCCTGGTGGACCGGCTCGCCGTCCTCTGAACCACCGCCGGTCGCCGTCTTACGGGCGGCGACCGCCCGGTGGGTCAGGGGTGGGGCGAAGCCGGGTCGCCGCCGAGGCGGAGGGTGCCGCCCAGTCGCCGCTCATCAGCACCAGGCACAGCGGGGGCGTGCCGCCGACCGCCGGCAGGTGTTCGGCCCCGCCCGGGTGGTGCATACCCCCGCGCCGGGGGTCCTGGCCCCGGGAGACCGGGGATTGCCCGAACAAGCGGCTGATCATGAGGCAGGGTGAGGACCATGCGGTCTGCCGAGGCGGACCTGCCGATTCGGGAGGGGGCGGTTCCGGTGCTGGATCTGCAGGAGATGCGGACCCTGTTGGCGCTCGGGGAGGAGCTGCATTTCGGGCAGGCCGCCAGGAGACTGGGGGTCTCGCAGTCCCGGGTCAGCCAGACGCTGCGGGACGTGGAGCGGCGCATCGGCGGCCGACTGTTCGAGCGGACCAGCCGTCAGGTCCGGCTCACCGGACTGGGGGCGAGCCTGATCGACCGGCTCAAGCCGCTCTACCAGGAGATGGCCACCGTCTACAGCGACACCGTGGCGCAGGCCCGCGGCGTCGACGGTCGGCTCCGGCTGGGCTTCACCGGTGCGGCCGGCGGGGCCTACGCGTCGGGCCTGATCCGGGCCGGGCGGGCGTACGCGCCGGAGTGCGACATCACCCTGCACGAGGTGGCGTGCAGTGACCTGCTCGGCCCGCTGCGCCGCGGCGAGGTGGACGTCCTGGTGGTCCGACTGCCGATCGAGGAGCCGGACATCACGGTGGGGCCGGTGATCGGCCTGGAGTCGCGGCTGCTGGCGGTCGCCCTGGACCACCCGGTCGCCGAACGGCAGTCGATCTCGATCGAGGAGATCGCGCACGAGACGGTGTTCGCCCTGGCCAACACCGCGCCCGACTACTGGCGGGACTTCCACGTGCCGCTGGCGACACCGGGCGGGCACCCCCTGCGCCGGGGCCAGGAGGTGCAGACCTGCCAGGAGATCCTCTCCCTGGTCGCCGCCGGGAAGGGCGTGGCGCCGCTGGCCGAGTCGGTGGCCCGCTACTACGCCCAGCCGGACGTGGCGTTCGTGCGGATCCACGACCTGCCCCCGGCGCCGGTGACGCTGATCTGGCGCACCGCCGAGGAGAACGCGCGGATCCGGGCCCTGGCGGAGTGCGCGGCCCGCATGGCGGACACCGCCGTCCCCGGTGCGGCCCGACGGCGGCTCCCGGCCCCCGCCCGGGCCTGACCGGGCGGGGGCCGTACGTGCCGCGTCACGCCCCGGCGGGCCAGCGGGGCGGGCGCCCCAGCATCGCCAGGATCCGGTCGAGCCGGTCGGCGCTGCCGGTGCTGAGACCGGGGCGGAAGGAGGCGTCGGGCCGGCGCCGGTTGCTCCCGTCGGGCACCTCCTCGACGAACGGCAGCACCGCGTCGAGGAGTTCGGCCTCGAACTCGGCGGGCACCCCGATCGCGGCGGCCACGTCCCAGCCGTGCACCACGTAGTCGACGAAGTGGAAGCCGATCGCCGTCCGGGCCGGGAACATCTGGCCGCCGCGCACTTCGGGCAGCCAGAACTCGCCGGCCAGCACGCCGTCACCGGCGAACGCCTCGCTCACCCGGGCCGAGGAGGCCCGGAAGGCGCCGGCCCAGTCGTCACCGAACTCGCGGTCCGCCCAGTCCGCGCGCTCGGTCCGCACGCCCTCGGCGGCGGCGGCGAAGCCGTGGTTCTGGCCGATCATGTGGGCCAGCAGCTTGTGCAGCGTCCACTCCGAGCAGGGGGTGGGCCGGCCGAGGTCCTCGACCGTGACCCGGTCGATGATCTCCTCGGTGACCTGGAGCGCCCGCCGGTCCCAGGGCCGGATGTCGGGTGCGGTGCCGTTGTCGGGCGTGGTGTTGATGGGAATCACCTTTCGTTGTCTTGCGAACCCGCCGCCCGCGCGGCCGACGGGACCGGCTGCCCCGGCAACGACTGGCTCTGACCGCGGAATTCGGCGATCACCGTGCCGTCGGCCCGGCGCACGGTGACGTCGTAGATCCCGCTGCGGCCGAACCGGGAGCGCTCCACCGCCTCGGCGGCGAGCTCGTCCCCCACCGAGGCCGGGCGCAGGAAGGTCACCTGGGCCGCCTGGGCCACCGTGGCGACGCCGTGGGTGTTGCAGGCGTAGGCGAAGGCCGCGTCGGCGAGCAGGAACAGGTACCCGCCGTGCGCGGTGCCGTGTCCGTTCACCATGGTGTCGGCGAGCTTCAGGTGCGCGGTGGCGCGGCCGGGGCCGACCTGGTCGATGGTGATGCCGAGCGCCTGGCAGGTCCGGTCATCGGCGTACATGGCCTCGGCGCAGCGCCGGGCGGCGGCGGCCGCCGCCTCCGCATCACTGGTCATGGCTGGGCTCCTGGGGTCTGTCGGGCTGTCGGGCTGTCTGGTCCTGGGCCGGGCGACGGGCACCGACTCCAGTCGGTCTCAACTCCTGCCGCCTGACGGCGGTGTGACGTTATATCAGTTCACGTCGGCCGACTTTGGGCCTTGGGCCGGCCACGGTCGACAGCAGCGGCGCGTCGGAGCTCACCGACCAACCGGTGTCACCGCCCTGCGCGCCGTCGTCGACGCGCTCCTCGTGGGCGCCGCCCTGAAAGGCGTTGAGGCAGCGGATGCGCTCCGCCGGGGACCGGTCACTCATGCTTGCTCCTTCACGCGTGGTTCTGCCGCGGGCGGATCGGGCCTCCGCGAACGACGTTCGGGGGCGGTGAACGCGGTGCCTGGTGACGGTGTTGATCACCTCGCCGCCGGAGACCACCAGCTGGGAATGCATTGCCCGGCCCGGTCCGCCTTGCCGGGCATGATCCTGCGCCGCCGGCACGCGGTGATCAAGCACGATTCCCGAATCGATCGATCTGCGGGCCAGATCATTGCTGGTCGGCGGCTTTCCACCGACCCGGCCGAGCCGAGCGACAGCACAGATCGGCCGGCCGGGTCGACCGTGCGATTCCGCTCGCAGGTCGGCCCGGCCGGCCGTCGGGGCCAGCCGTCGGGGTCGGCGCCCGGGCTACCAGGCGGCTCCCGCGTACGGTCGGGACCACAGCGACACCTGGAGCGTGACGGCCTTGAACCACACCTGGTGCATCGACTCGACCTCCTCCTCGCCGTGCCCCTTGGCCGCGAGGAAGGGCCGCATGGTCGCGGTGATCGGGTAGATGAACGCGATCAGGTACCGCAGCGGCACGTGTGAGACGGACCGCGCGCCGTCGGTGGCGTTCTTCTTCGCCGTGGTGTGGCGCAGCGCGATCTCCTCCTGCTGGGCGAGCCAGCGGGTGTCGTACGGGCGGGTGCAGGTGTCGGCGATCCACTGCCCGAAGCGGAGCCGTACGGCGGCCAGGTACGCGTCGACGGGCGCGCCCTCCAGGTCGTCGGCGGTGACCGGCGAAGCGGGAAGCGCGGGGTCGTCGTAGTGGTAGCCGGGAATGGGCGTGCGCGTCATGGCCGTCCTCGAATCCTTGAGCCGGTGGGCGGATTCTGACGAAAGGTCAGCGCGGCGCCGACTGGTGTTCCCGGCAGTCGACGCGCAGATCGGCCGCACCCAGCGGGGCCTCCAGCAGCCCCTTGCGGACCAGGGCGGAGGCGGCGTCGCTGACGGTCGGCGCGGAGACCTCCAGCCACCGCGCGAAGCTTCCGGTGCTCTGCGGCCCCGCCGTCGGGGTGGCGACCCGCAACAGCAACTGCGCCTGGGTGACGGAGAGTCCCTCCCGCTTGGCCGCGTCCCGCAGCATCGCCCGGCCGGCGTCGCCGAGCCGCTCGACCGCGTCGATCAACCGGGCGTCAAGGGCGTCGAACCCACGCCCCGCGGTGCCGTCCTCGACTCCCACCAGAATCTCCTCCCGCCCCGGCGCACCGACGGACCGGACCCGGCGGCCACCCAGTCCATGCAGTGCCGCCCGGCCCGGGCCCGGCTGATGACGGGTCGATGACCGGCCGATGACCGGCCCAAACCCGGCCGATAACCGGCCGTGCCGCTACCAGGACGCGCTCCGCCACGGGCTGTCCTCGCGGGTGAGCAGCTCGTCCGCGTGGAACTTGAAGGTCCCGACGGAGCTGGCGATCTTCTCCGAGTCCGGGTAGTCCGACTGGGCCGCCTGCCAGAAGGCGCGGCCCGCGAGGAACCCCTGGGTGAACTCCCCCCACGAGGCGTAGTGCGGCCGGGCCAGCTCGACGGCCCGGTCGATCATCTCCCACGCCTCGTCGGGCTCGATGAACTTCGCGTCCACGAACAGCCGACTGACGTGGACGATCCGCGCCGCGTCCCAGGCGGCGATCGAGGCCGCGCGCGGCGCGGGCAGCTCCTTCTCCAGCGCCGCCGAGCAGCGCCCCCAGTTCGTCGCGTAGTGCTGGACCTCGGCCGGGTCCATCCCGAACTGCACCGCCCGGGCGGCGAGTTCGGCCCCGGCCCGCTCGTGGCGTGCCCGGAGCTCCTTGCGCGACCCGGACATGTCGGACCACAGGGCCTCGACGTGCGGCGCCACCAGCTGGTAGATGCCGCGGTGCCCCCGCTCCAGCAGGTAGCGGTAGGACGCGCGCGCCGACTCCGTGTCGGTCGCCTGCCAGGCGCCGGCGACCACCTTCGCGGCGGTCGCCGGGTCGGCGTCCGCGGTCAGGGCGTTGATCGGCAGGTGGCCCTCCGACGCGTAGATCGCGCCGAGCGCCAGTCCGCGCTCCTGCCGGGGGGTGAGCGGCGGCGCGTCCTCCTTGATGGTGAAGCTGAACTCGAAGATCTTCTTGATCTTGCCGAAAATCCCCATGCGAAAACACCGCCATATCGGGCCGGATGGAATGGCTGGTCGATCCCAGCGGCGCCAGACTAGGGCCCCGCATTGGATTCGCCAACTCAATAGCAGGGCAAAGGCACTTGAGCCACCGGCACCGATTACTCCGGGGAGCTACGTACGTAGGTGTTGCGTAATTCCACGGATACCGGCGGCCGGCCCGAACGGCCATACTCGTGACCGGACTTTCCCTGGCCGGTGACCAGCCGGTGACCAGCCGGCCCCCGGCCGGAAAGCCCGGCAGGAAAGCCCGTCCGGAAAAGCCCGGAAGCACTCCTGTCGAATATTCCATGCCTACAGAACGAGATACGGGAAACACCATGCCCTCGAGCAAGCTGCAGCGCCGAAGTGCGGTCACCGGGGCTGTCGTCGGGGCCGCACTGACCCTCGTGGCCGGGTGCGGGTCCTCCGCCGGCCCGCACGACGCCGCCGCCTCTGCCCCGTCGTCCGTCTCCGCCCCGTCGTCCGTCTCCGCCCCGTCATCCGCCTCGGCGGCGCCGACGAAGTCCGGGTCCCCGCGCCTGCGGCCCACGGGCAAGCCGACCTCCCGGGGTGCGGGGGCGGGCGCCTCGGCAGGCGCCGGAGCCGCAGCGCCCGGTGACACGGCCCGCACGCTCAAGCTCGCCCTGCCCCAGACCCTGCCCGGCGGCTACGCCCAGCAGAGCAGCACCGTCGACGAACCCGTCCTCGGGGGCGACCTCGCCATCACCGACGGCACCGTGTACGCGACGTACGCCAAGGGATCGGACGCGCAGGGCGACATCGCCGTCGAGATCGGCGGCTCGTTCGGCAGCATCGTGGACCCCGCCCAGTTCCTCAAGGAGGCGGGCGACGAGATCACCAACGGCGGCAACGTCACCTGGCAGGGCCGGCCGACCCCCTTCGACGCCCGGGACCCCAAGGACCCGAGCGCGAAGCTGGAGTGCGGCCTCACCACCCAGGACGAACCCGACCTCCCGGTCTGCATCTGGGCCGGCCACTCCACGGGCGCGTTCGTCAACTTCATCAACGCCACCGCGCCCGGCTCGGCCACCCGGATCACCCTGGCCCAGGCCGCCGACCTGGCCCGCACCGTCCGCGACACGGCGGTCGTCGCGCGGTAGGCCAGACGGCATCCCTTCGCCCAACTCGCCTTCACTGCACCGAACTTCACGTCCACCTGACGGGTCGTCCGGCGGGCGCCCCCGGTTTTACGCTTGCCAAGTGATCAGCTGATATGAATCAATGCACCAGGTTCATTCATTTCAGCTAATGGACCGCAGGCTGGGCCAGGCCACGGGGGACGGCCCGGCCGGACGGGGGTGGCACACGTGGCACGGTGGCGAACGCCTGACGATACACAACTCCTGGCGCGCGAAGGCGAAACGACCCGGCTCCGGGCTCTCGTCGACGGTCTGCGCAGCGGCCGCGGTGCCGTGATCGAGATCGCCGGCGATCCGGGCCTGGGCAAGAGCGCGCTCCTGCGCGTGGTCGCCGACCACGCCCGGACCCGCGGCATCCCGGTCACCCGGGCCCGCGCCGTACGACGGCCGACGGTGCCGTACCAGATCTTCGTCGACGCGTACGGCGACCGGCTCGCCCGCGAGACCGCCGACGACCAGCGCGAGCACTGCCGCTCCGTCTGGGGCTCCCTCACCGACACCGGAGCGAGCGTCGAGGACCGCTTCCGCCGTGGCCGGGCGGCCCGCGAACTGCTGGCCGACTGGGCCGCCGCCTCGGGCGGCGCCGTGCTGCTGCTGGACGACCTCCACCTCTGCGATCCGGAGTCGGCCGAACTCGCCGCCCACCTCATCCGCACACCGGTGCCGGGCCCGCTGCTCCTCGCCGTCGCACACCGACCCCGCCAGACGCCCCTCCCCCTACTGGAGGAGCTGGGCCACGGCGTACGCGCCGGCACCGTCGTACGGATCGAGCCGGCCGCGCTGGACCCGGCGGCCGTCACCGCCCTCCTCCCCGAGCTCCCCGAGATCCCAGAGCTCCCCGAGCTCCGCGACACCTCCAAGACCCCCGACGCCCCCGAGCTCCCGGACAACGCCGACACCCCCGAGATCCCGGTATTCGCCGACACCCCCGGGCTCACCGACACCCCCGACACCCCCGACCTCGCCGGCCCTCCCGCCCGCACCCCCGCCGACAGCGACCGGCTGTGCGCCGCCGCCGACGGCAACCCCGCGTACCTGCGCGTCCTCGCCGCCGCCGACTGGAGCCCCGACGGCTGGCCGGACAGCCCCGGGGAGGACCGGGCCGGGCTGCTGCGCGAAGCGGTGCCGCTGGCCGCCGAGTTGGACGCACTCACGCCGGAGGCGACCGCAGCGGTCGACGCCGCCGCCGTGCTGGGCGACCACGTCGACCCGGCGGACCTCGCGGCGGTCTCCGGACTCGACCACTGCCGGATCCACACCGCACTCGCCGAACTGACCCGCGCCGACCTGCTCCGCCCCGACTCCGGCGGCGTGCGGTTCGCGTTCCGCCACCCGGTGCTGCGGCACGTCGCCCATGAACGCGCGGACGCCGTCCGCCGGTTGGCGGCCCATCGCCGCGCACTGGACCTGCTCGAGGACCGCGAGGCCACCGCGGCCGCCCGCGCCCGGCACGCCGAGCACCTGATCGGCACGGACGGCGTCGCCGCGCTGGAGCTGCTGGTCGAGGGCGCCCGGGAGCTCGCCGACGACGCGCCGGCCACGGCGGCGCGCTGGCTCCGGCTGGTGCTCGAAGCCCAGCCCGCCGGGGACCCGCTCGGCCTGCCCCGGGAGGCTCTGCTGCTCGCCCGCGCCCGCGCGCTGGCCGCCACCGGTCGACTCGCCGACGCGCGGGCCCTGACCCAGGAGGTGCTGCGCGACGCGGCGCGGCTCGACCCGGAGTCCCGCACGGAGGCGTACCTGGTCTCGGCCCGCTGCGAGCGGCAGCTCGGGCGCTACCGGGAGGCGGAGGCGCTGGTCCGTACGGCGCTGGCCGGCCTGCCCGGGCCGCTGCCCGATCCGGTCCCCGCGCACATCGCCGAACTCGCCCTGGAATACGGCCGGGCCTCGCTGCTGGAGGGGACCTACCAGCGCACGCACGTGCTCGTCGGGCGCACCGCGCAGTCCGCGAACGGCGCCGAGGACCACGCGTCGGCGCTGGCCGCCAAGGCGCTCGCGGCCCTGGGCGACACCTACCTCGGCGAGGTGGCCGCCGCAGCGCCCGCGGTCACCGACTGCGCCAGGCTCCTGGACGGCCTGCCGGACGCCGAGTTGGCCCGCAATCCCGACCTCCCGGCGGCGATCGGCTGGTCCGAGTTGTTCCTGGAACGCTTCCCGGCCGCCTCCCGGCACTTCGGCCGGGGCCTGGCCGTCACCCGGGCCGGCGGCCCGCACCAGATGGTGCCGCACCTGCTGCTGGGGCAGTGCAACGTCGACACCTGGACCGGCCGGCTCGACCGGGCCGTGCGGTCGGCGCTGGAGGCCGAACGACTGGCCCGCGCCGCCGGCGCCCACGACGTGGTCGGCCGCGCCATGGCCCACCGGGCGATGGCCCTCGCCTGGGCCCAGGGCGCGCAGCAGTCCGCCGTCGTCGTCGCCCTCGCCGAGGCCGGCACCCACAGCACCCGTCCCGGCGACAGCTGGTGGGCGGCCTCCCGGGTCGGCGTGCTCGCCCTGACGCAACTCCTCACCGGTGACGCCCCCGGGGCACTGCGGACCCTGCTGGAGGACGGCGGGGGCGAGGGCCTGCCGCTGCTCCAGCCCACGCTTCTCCCCCAGTGGCTGGGCCTCCTGGCCATGGCGGCGGTGCGCTGCGGCGACCGGTCCGACGCCGAACGCTGGGCCCGGCAGGCCGAATCGGCCGCCGACCGGCTGGGCCTGCCCGGCCAGCGCATGCACGCCCAGCGGGCCCGGGCCCTCGTCCACGCCTCCGGGGGCGAGCACGACACCGCCGTCCTCCTGTTCGAGCGGTCGGCGCAGGGATTCCGGCGCGCCGGCCTGCCGATCCAGCAGGTCTGGACCCTCGTTCTGGGCGCGGTCTCGACGGCGGCGGTCCACGGACCGGCGGCCGCCGCGGCCCAACTGGACTCGGCCCTGCACCTGGCCCGCCACTACGGCGCCCTGCGGCTGGCCGAGGAGGCCCTGCGGGAACGGGAGCGGCTGACGACCGGAACGCCCCTGGTGCCCCGCCCCGCGACGGACCGGCGGCAGCCCTTGTGCCTGCTCACCGAGCGCGAGCGCGAGGTCGCCCGGCTGGTCGGCGCCGGCGGCACCAGCCGCCAGGTCGCCCACGAGCTGGTGCTGAGCACCCGCACCGTGGAGACCCACCTCCAGCGGATCTACCGCAAGCTCGACGTACCGTCACGAGCCGCCCTGGCCCGCCTGGTCGAACGGGAGCTGCACGGCCAGAGCTAAGGCGTGTCCGGCGATTCCCGCCGGGCGCGCGACGCCGGGGCACGCCCTGGGGCGGGCCTGTCCGCTCTCACCCGGGAACGCGGTCCAGCTCCTCCCGCACCCGGCGGCGGACCTCGGCCACGGCCGGGGAGGTGGTGAAGGCGTCCGCCACCTTGACCAGCCAGGCGACCTCCTCGTCGACGCCGACCTGTCCCTCGGACGGGACGTACCCGGTCGACGGTCCGGCCGGGTAGCGGTGCCCGGCCTCGGCCGCCTCCAGGGCGGCGGCGATGCCCGCCGCCTCCACGGTCGCCGCGACCTCACGGCGCCGACGGAAGCGCGCGCCGCCCGTACTCCGGTCGAACTCCTCGACCCAGGACGGCACCTGCGGGTGCACGTACGGGCGGAGCGCGAGCTGGCCGTCGCGGATCTCGATGATGCGGCGGTAGAGCGCGAACTGCGCCCCGTGCGGCGTGCGCCGCCCCACCCGCACGGTGTCCGGCAGCAGTTCCACCCCCGGTACCGTCGCCCGCAGCGCCGACCACAGCGGTTCCAGCCTCCGGTACGCGTACCGGGCGCGCAGCGGTCGCGACCACCTCGCCAGCCGGCCGCCCCAGGCGGGCGCGGTCGCTCCGGCCAGCATCAGGACGACGCAGACGAGTGCCGGCACGGCGGACACCGCGGTCTCGGCGCCGACCTCACCGCCGGTGGTCAGCAGGTCGACCACGTCGTTGATGTTGCCGGCGATCCAGAACAGCCCGATCACGGTGCCGGACGCCATCAGCCGCAGTCCGGAGCGCAGCGCGCCCGGCGGCATCCGGCGGGCGGAGCGGCCGGTCAGCAGTCCGAACACGGCCAGCCGCCAGACCAGGTGGACCGTGAGCAGCCCGATGTAGGCGACCAGGACGTACCGCCGCCGGCCGTGCGCGACGACGAGGGTGCCCACCTGGGTGGCGCCGGAGGCGGCGTACGCGACGGCGCTCAGCACGAAGGCCCCGGCCGTGATGGCCACCTGACGTCGAAGCCCGGCCCGGACGCCGCCCCGGACCCCGTCCGGCGGCTGGATCGAGTACGCCACCATGGCCAGGAAGCCGACGGCGACGAGTTCCAACTCGTCGCCGACGAGCCTGAGGTAGCCGAATCCGAGCCAGGACCAGGGCCCGGACGCGAGGCCGCTCACCGCGGTGAACGTCGCCGGAGGCGTGAGCGCCAGCCCCAGCCCCAGGCACAGCCCGGCGGCGTAGACGTAGCGGAGCGCCGGATCCGACCGCCGACCGCGGTCGGACAGCGCCTTGGCCGCCGTTCCGACGAGGGTGATCAGGCAGGCGAGGTAGTCGGCCGCATCGGCCAGCCGGTCACCCATGACCGGCCGCACGGCCCCTCGGCGCGGGCCCGAACACGGAGCCCAGCCGGGTCACCCGACCGTCGGGGTCGCCGGCGTCCGCCGACGGCGTCCGGGCCCGGTGCCGCGCGCGCTGCAGGACCAGGGAGGCGATGAGTTCGGCCTCCCGCTCCTGCCGGTCGGAGTAGGCCGAGCGGCCGAGCACGCGCCGGATCAGCTCACCCGACAGATGGGGCATCAGCGCCTCGGAGGCGGCGGATCCCAGCGCGGTCGTACCGGTGTGGCCGCAGAGCAGATGACCGACCTCGTGCAGCAGGATGTGCTGCTGGTGCAGCACGCTGGTGTCGGAGGGGTACCCGATGTAGTCGGCCCGGTCCGTGCTGGCCAGGATCCCGCACGGCCCCCTGCTGCGCCCCGGCAGCGGCACCAACTCCAGTGGCCTGCCGCGCATGCGCGCCAGTGTCGCGGCGAGGGCGGGCATCTCGAAGGGCTCCGGGAGGGGCAGCGCTTCCGCGATCTCCCGACACCTCCGCCACAGCTCCGCGTCCCCGTGGTCCTCCTGCCTCACGCCTTCTCCCCAGCCCTTCGACAGCATGCCGATAGAGGAATGATCTCAGGCCGGGACGACAGGTCGCTCGGGTCAGCCGGCCCGCCCGCCGTCGGCCTCGCCGCGGGCGTTGGCCTCGCGCCGGGCGATCGCCTCGATCATGTCGCTGATCGTGCCGAGCCCGTCGGCGGACAGCGCCACCGCGCGCAGGGCCACATCCCGCACACCGGCGTCGCGCAGGGCGCTGAGCAGGGCGAGTTCCTCACCGATCCGCGCGCTCTGCTGGTCGTCGAAGAAGTAGACCGGGGACACCTGGAAGAACGTCGCCAGCGCCTCCAGGTGGCGCTTGGTCGGGTTGTCCCGCCGGCCGGTGCGCAACTGCCACAGGTACGTCGCCGAGAAGCTCTCACCGGTGGCCTCACGGCACGCGCGGGCGACCTCGTCATGGGTGTACGGCTCGTGGTCGGGGCGGCGGACCACCTGGAACAGCCTGTCGATCTTGTCGGCGAGCGTCGACGTGCCGGGGTCGGGGTCAAGCACCGCAGACCTCCCTCACGCCTCGCGCCGTTCGCCCGGACGCACCGGGCCTCTCGTCGCGATCATCCTAGGTGACGCCGGACCCGCCGACCCTGCCGCGGGCCGAGGAACGGTCGGGGCGGGCGTCCGTAAAATTACTCATCCGCTACGCAGGCCCGCGGCGGACGGCTCGGGGCTCCGGGAACACCAACTACCGTACCGATCATGGTTGATGCAGCGGGTGACCGGCGTCCGGACGCGGACCCGACCGGGGCACCGAGATGGTGGGGGAACGCGGCACTGCTGGTGACCGGCCGCCCTCGGCTGGTGTGGCCGCTGCTGGACGCGGACCCGGATCCGCGGGCCCGGCTGGTCGCCGCCGTCTACCGCGCCTCGGCGCACCTCCACCGCGACGCCGGGGCCCCGGTGCGACGGCACCTGCTGGCCCTGGACGCGGCCCGCTACGGGGACGGGGAGTTGGCGGCGCGGATCGACGCGGTGCCGCTGGACGGCGACACCGAGGTGCCCTTCCGGGTGGAGTGGGCCACCGGCAGGGAGCTCGACCCCCGGCTGCTGTGCACCCTGCGAGGCCACAGCGATGACGTGCGGGCGGTGGCGACGGCGGTGGTGCGCGGCCGCCCGGTCGCGGTCACCGGTGGAGTGGACCGAACGGTACGGGTGTGGGACCTGGCCGCCGGCCGGCCGATCGGCGGGCCCCTGCCCGGCCAGACCGGACGGGTGTTCACCGTGGCGGCGGGAACGCGGGGAGGCCGCCCGGTCGCCGCCGCCTGCGACGACGGCACCGTACGGATGTGGGACCTGACCACCCGCGAACAGCTCGATCAGCACCTGGACCGCACCACCGACTACGCGTGCGAGCTGGCGACGGCACCGGACGGCCGGCCCCTCGCGGTCACCTGGGCCGACCACAGCACCGTGCGGGTGTCGGACCCGGCCACCGGACAGCGGATCAGCGGTCCTTTCCCCCACCACGTCGACGCGGTGGACGCGGCAGCGTTCACCACGGTGGACGGGCGCCCGGTGGCGGTCACCGCCGGCGGCGTCCACGACCGCTCCTCCGTGGGCTGGGCCTGGGACTTGGCCCTCGGCGAACCCCTCGGCGAGCCGCTCGGGGACACCGCCTTCACCGGACGCGCGGTCGCGACCGGCACGGTCGGGGGCCGGCCCGTCGCCTTGACCACCGCCCTGCACGCACAGGTACGGGTGTGGGACCTCAGCGCCGACCGGCAGCTCGACCGACCCCGCGGAACACGCCCCACGGAGACGGACATGGTCGCCACCGCGCTCCTGGACGGCCGCTCCGTCGCGATCAGCGCCGGCTACCGCGAGACGGTGGAACTGTGGGACCTGGCCACCGGAGAGCAGGTCGGCAAACCCCTGGAAGTCCAGTCCGAGCGGGTGTTGGCGGCAGCGACGGCCGTTCTGGACGACCGCCCCGTCCTCGTCACCGCGGACGGCCCCGGGAACGTGCGGGTCTGGGACCTCGCCACCGGCGAAAAGGTCGGCGAGCTCCCGAAGGACCAGGCCGGCACGGTACGCGCAGTGACGACGGGAGCCCTCGACGGCCGCCCGATCGCCGTCACCGGCAGCAGCGACAGATCGGTACGGGTCTGGGACCTGGCCACCGGCCGACAGCTCAGCCGGTTCGAGGACTACTGCACCGGCGGACTGGCGCTGGTGGACGGCCACCCCCTGGCCGTCACCGGCAGCCGGGACGACCTCCGTCTCTGGGACCTGCCGACGGGCCGACCGGTCGGCGGGCCCTTGACCGGCCACACCCATTCGGTCCGAGCGGTGGCGACGACGGTGGTGGACGGCCGCCCCGTCGCCGTCACCGCCGGCAACGACAAGACCGTGCGCCTCTGGGACCTGACCGCCCGTGAGCAGATCGGCGACCCCCTGACCCTGCACAGCGACTGGGTGGAGACCGTGACGACCGGTCAACTGGGCGGGCGGCCGGTCGCGGTCAGCGGAAGCTACGACGGGACGGTACGGGTGTGGGACCTCGGCACCCACGAGCAGATCGGCACGGAGCTGGTGTTCCCCGAAGGGGTGCACGGGGTGCTGATGGCGCCGGACGGTCGACTGGTCGTGAGATTCGGCTACGAGGTCGCCTGCCTGACCGCCCGCGCTTTCCTCTGACGTACCTCTGGCTTTCCTCTGACCTGATCGACCGGCACGCCGGAAACGCGAAGAACCCCCATCCGGGATCCGGATGGGGGTTCTTCTGAATGATTGTTCGGCGGCGTCCTACTCTCCCACAGGGTCCCCCCTGCAGTACCATCGGCGCTGTGAGGCTTAGCTTCCGGGTTCGGAATGTAACCGGGCGTTTCCCTCACGCTATGACCACCGAAACACTATGAAACTGTCAACCGCACCAACCCGTGCGATTAGGGTTGGGGTCGTTGTTTCAGAACAACACAGTGGACGCGAGCAACTGAGGACAAGCCCTCGGCCTATTAGTACCGGTCAACTCCACCCCTCACAGGGCTTCCATATCCGGCCTATCAACCCAGTCGTCTACTGGGAGCC